>CAIZLI010000060.1 GCA_903933765.1 uncultured Bacteroidota bacterium | reverse complement strand
GTGACCAATATCAAGCGCATCTTTTATTAAAAAATAATTTAGATTATACTTGCTTGCAATGACTTCTAGTTCTTTTTTATTTGCATTTTCAATATCAATCCAGGTGAAGGATTCAAATGCTTTTTCTTTTATGATCATGATGCCGTTATTTGAATTGCAATTTAAACTTAATTAAGTTCTATTTATTGAATTAATATTTATCATCATTAATTTCTAACCAATAGCCATCTGGGTCTTGCAACCAAATTTGATGCACGCCATCTACCCTGGTTGTGATGGAGTTTTTATTACCAGCAACATCTTCATAAGCCCAGTTAAGTTGCTTTAACTTTTCAATAAACAGATTGAAATCTGGAACTGTGAAACAAGTATGCTGGTTTTTATAATAGTCCTTTTTAGCTGTTGCACCCGCTATGACATGCAACATGGTATGTGCGCCTGTACTATACCAGATATGCTTGCCATCGTGAAAAGGTTCTGGTACAGTATCTAAGCCAATGATATTAGAGTAAAAAGCCCCAGTTTTTTGTATATCCATTACATAAATAGCAGTATGATTGATATGTACTTTAGATTGTTGCGCATTGGTTTGTATTGTAAAAAGACAAATTAGCAATGCTATACAGATAGATTTTTTCATTGGAACTTGTTTAGGATAAAATTGAATTTTCAGATAGTCAAGTCAAATATATCTACATTTTACTATTCACAAATGACTAATATGATTTATCTCATTCAATCTTTGGTAGCTTAAGTGCTATGTTTTACTTAATTTCCTTATTTTTGCATTCAATTATTCAATAACCATAGACAAGACTGTCTTTAAATTTTATACAATGAGCGATATTTCAAAAAACATGCGAATTTACCACCGTTATCTCGGTTTCTTCTTAGCTGGTATCATGGCCATCTATTCTATTAGCGGTATTATCATGATTTTTAGAGATACTGATTTTTTGAAAAAGGAAAATCAAAAAGTGCTCACTGTAGCAACTGGTCTTGAATCACATGCAGTTGGGGCCGCTATCAAAATCAAAAATCTTAAAATAATTTCAGATACATTGGATGTGATCACTTTCCCACAAGGCACTTATAATAAAATAACAGGTGTGGCAGATTTTAAGGTAAAAGAGTTACCATACTTATTAGATAAGATGACCAAGATGCATAAAGCAACCAATAAAGATCCTTTATATTATTTTAATATATTCTTTGGACTTTCATTGTTCTTTTTTGTCATCTCATCCTTCTACATGTTTATGCCAGGAACCACCATTTTCAAAAAAGGCATGTACTTTACTTTAGCAGGTATTGTTTTAGTGCTAGTGATGTTATTTGTATAGATTCAATCAATTATTTTTGAATCAAATTGTCGAACAAAATATTGACTGTTTTGTGCAAGACTCCATTGATTCCATTGATTGTTTTTGGATCACAACCATTGCTGATGACTACAAAGCCAATTTTTTCTTTAGGTTCAAAAAACATAATACTATATAGCCCGTAAGCTACACCTGTATGGCCAATCATCGTTTTGCCTGTTATCAATTGCGTAGAAGTTTCTAATGCCATCCCATAGTTTTCTTCCTCGGAAATGATTGCCTGCATTTGTTGAGATAACTTTACAGATATCATTCTTCCGCCTTTATATTTACCCAACTGACTATGCATAATCATATAGGTTGCTAGGTCATGTGCCGATATCTTCATGCCACCTGTTGGTGAAAATATTGGAGTACTGCGCCCCATGGTGTAATTATTAATTTCTTCTGTTCTTGGTGCATAGGCACTTGGGGAGTGTGTAAACTTTGTACTATCTCTTTTGTATTCGTAAATTTTTGCAATCAAATTACTATCTAATGCATTCACATTGTAACCTCCATATAGTCCAAGCGGGTCCAATATTTGTTGTTGAATGTATTGATCAAATCGAACACCAGTTATTTTTTCTAAAATAGAACCGGCTAAATTATAATTTAAATTACAATACATATAGCCTTTATTGGGTTCATAAGCGTTATATGATTTTTCCCAATTTGGATTTTTTGCTGGATCGATTGCGTCTAAACTAAAGTACCCTTCACTATCATTGATAGAGGAACGATGAGACAATAACATTTTTAAGGTAATGACGGTACTAGGAAACTTAGGATTTCTAACTTTAAATCCAACCAACTCACTCACATCCTGGTCTAAACTAATTTGCTTTTTTGCAACCAATTGCATGATGGCAGTCGTTGTAAATGACTTTGAGATGGATGCGATTCTAAAAATATGGTCATTTTGCAATGGCAATTTTTGCTCAAGGTCTTTATACCCAAATGAATGATTGTATATGATTTTATTATCTTTTACTACGGCAACGGATAAGCCCACTACAGGGGTTGTTTGCATCAATTGCTGAATAGCAGCTTCTGCTTTTTCGGCTTGTGCAATAGTTTGATGACTCGCTATAAGCAATACAGTACTGAATAGTGCAGTATATAATAGTTTCTTTTTCATATTTTGAATTTAAGACTTTAAATTTATAACTTTATTAAAACCAGAAAGATTTATTTATGGATATAGGTAATGCATATAATAGTTGGGCAGTTCAATACGATACCAATGACAATAAAACGCGTGACCTAGAGGCACTTGCACTTAAAAAGTTATTATCAAGAAAAACTTACAAGCATTGTTTAGAGGTTGGTTGCGGGACAGGTAAAAATACGCAGTGGTTATTGACGATCTGTGATCAAATCACTGCCATAGATTTATCTCAAGGCATGCTTGACATTGCAAAAAATAAAATCAAATCTGCTAAAGTTAATTTTAGTGAAGCGGATATTACCAAGGACTGGAATTTTGCAAAGGACACCTATGATCTTGTTACTTTTAGTTTAATGCTTGAACATATCGAAGACCTTCATGCTGTTTTTCATAAAGTTTCTAAAGTGACTGCCACAGGCAGTCAGGTGTATATTGGTGAATTGCATCCCTTTAAACAATATGCTGGATCCAAAGCCAGATTTGAGACCGAAACAGGCACTGAGGTATTGACTTGCTTTAATCACCATGTGACAGATTTTATACAAGCTGCAAACGCTTCTGGATTTCAATTATTACAATTAGACGAACAGTTTGATGAAGGAGATAGAAGCCAATTGCCAAGAATATTGAACCTGCTTTTTGAGAAATTATAGGTTACCTTTGTTTTTAAATTATATATTTTGAAGTTTATCGATTTAGGGCTGGATCAGCGCATTTTAGATGGCATTGACGCAATGGGTTATGAAACAGCAACGCCGGTTCAGCAACAGGTGATGGTTCCAATTTTAGAAGGGAAGGATATCATAGCAGCCGCTCAAACAGGTACAGGCAAAACAGCTGCATTTTTATTACCATTGTTACATCGTCTTTTGACTTCGCCACATCATGCTGGTGATATCAATGCATTAGTGATTGTGCCTACAAGAGAGTTAGCGATTCAAATAGCTGAAGGATTAGAAGGACTTGCTTATTTTACCGATGTAAGTTCTATTGCAGTATATGGAGGTGGTGATGGCAATTCTTTTGCTGCAGAGAAAAAAGCCTTGACTTCTGGTGCGGATATTGTGGTTTGCACGCCTGGCAGAATGATTGCCCATTTGAATATGGGTTATGTGAAGTTGAAAGGTTTAAAATATTTGGTATTGGATGAGGCGGATAGGATGTTGGACATGGGTTTCAACGACGATATTGCCAAAATCATTACTTACCTACCTGCCGAAAGACAAAACTTATTATTCTCTGCAACGATGCCGCAAAAAATGCGTGCCCTTGCCAATAAAATTTTAAAAAATCCGGTAGAGATCAATATTGCGATTTCAAAACCGCCAGAACAAATTGTTCAAAAAGCATTTATAGTGTATGAACAGCAAAAGGCAGGAATCATTAAAGATATGCTTGGTTCAAAGCGTTTTTCGAAAGTGATTGTCTTTTGTTCTAAGAAACAAAATGTAAAAGAGTTAACTACAATTTTAAAGTCAGCTAAATTAGCTGCAGAAGAAATTCATTCGGATCTAGATCAAAAAAGCAGAGAGCAATATTTACAAGACTATAGAAACGGTAAAACGAATATTTTAGTTGCAACAGATATTTTAAGTAGAGGGATTGATATCGAAGACATTGATTTGGTGATTAATTATGATGTACCAAATGATGGCGAGGATTATATCCACCGTATTGGAAGGACTGCCCGTGCTGCAACAACAGGAACTGCTTTCACTTTAGTGAGCGAAAAAGAACAATCTAAATTTGCATTGATCGAAGATCTATTAGGCGCGCCTGTTTTAAAAGGTACTGTACCTGATATGTTTGGCCCCACGCCACAGTACAATCCAAAACAAAAAAAATCGACTGGTTTTAAACAAAGAAGATAGTTTCTTCTATTAAACGATAATAAAAATGAGTGTCTCTACTAAATTAAACGAAAGGTGTCAAGGACTATGTGAGCTTTGTACAACTGAACCTGCAACACATGATTATGCAGTGAGTCCAAAAAACAATGATGTCATTGAAAACGAAGTAGCATTATGTGATACTTGTTTAACCAACTTGGATAAAGAAGATGCAGGCAATCATTGGCAATGCCTTGCAGGCAGTATTTGGAATACTGAACCAAGTGTGCAAGCTTTGACTTACAGAGTTTTATATGCCAATAAAGTCAAAGACTGGGCGAGTGAAATCATGTCTTCGGTTGAACTTGACGAGACGGTGATTACTTGGGCAGTATCTGCATTTATTAAACAAGCAGTTCATGTAGATAGTAATAACACGCCTTTAGAAAACGGAGACACAGTGGTACTTACTCAAGTATTGAATGTAAAAGGCGCTAACTTTATGGCGCCTAAAGGGACTGTTGTAAGAAAAATTAGATTGGTGCCTGACAATACAGATCAGATAGAGGGCAAAGTGAACGAGCAAACTATTGTGATTCTTACAAAATTTGTAAGAAAATCAGCTTAGGTACAATTGCAGAAATTCTTTATGTAGTTATAGGTATTGAATCAATCAAACAATTTTATGCCGATTATTTTATTTGATGGAGTTTGTAATTTTTGCAATCGTACAATCAATATCATTTTGAAGTATGATAAAGATGCTTATTTTCAATTTGCCCCATCCCAATCCAATGCTGCAATGGGTATCATGCAACAATTTGGTCTAGAACAGCAAGCAATTACTTCGGTCATTTTAATTGATAATGAAAAAGTATATACTAAAACAGATGCGGTGATTCAAATAGCCAATCGTTTATCTGGCTGGCCAATTCTGTTTCGTTTGTTAAAATTCATTCCAAAATCGATTCGCAATTTTGGGTATGATTTAATTGCAAAAAACAGGTATACATTATTTGGGAAAAGGGATCAATGTATGATACCAGCAGCGTCTGCCCGTAATAGATTCCTTCAATAAACTAAGCGCTTATTTATTTTTTTGAAAAAATTGGTAAAAAAATAGCATCTGAAAATCGATACTATTTCGCCAATATGCATGATTATGTCCACCTGAACGTTCAATATAATCATGATCAATTTTTAATGTTAATAGTTTTTCATGTAATGCTCGATTCACTGCTATGAAAATGTCATCCACCCCGCAATCAAAAACAATTGCTAATTGCTTATTTGTTAGTAATTCAACTTGGCGCATGACTGTATAATCATACCATCTTTCTTTATTGGTTTCATATGCCCCTAATAGATTTTGAAGATTCCAACTTTTTGGGAAAGGTCTAAAATCAAATCCACCCGATGTAGATCCTGCAGCACCAAAAATATCGGAATGCCTTATTGCAAGGTACAAGGCACCGTGTCCACCCATGCTGAGCCCAGTGATGGCCCTTGAATTGGAACTAGCTTTAGTAGAAAAGTTGGCATCTACATAAGGCACTAGCTCTTTTGTGATATAAGATTCGTATTGACTCATGCTATCTAATGGGCTATCAAAATACCAACTGCTTTTTCCCCCATCGGCATACACAAAAATCATTTTTAAATCGTCTGCAGTTTTTGCTAATTGTGGTGCAGTTTTACTCCATTGTGCATAATTTCCATCATAGCCATTCAGTAAGTATACAACAGGGTAACGTTCTTGGTTCTTGTTTTGTTGAATTTGATTACTAGGCTGAACTACAACGAATTTAATTGCTTTTTTTAAATGGACACTTTTCATCTCTATGGTATCAACACTGCCTGCAATGGCATGCAAACCAAATAAAATACAAAGGACTGTCATCATTTTTTTCATTCCACTAATTTAAAGCTTCTTATTGTAGGTTAGAAGCATTTTTCGGCTAACTTTAAGGTATAAAGCATATTTATGAAATTGTACAGTACCGTTTTTTTTGTTTTTATATCCTTTTTCGCATCTGCGCAGTTAGATTCAACTAAAAAACAAGTCGTTTTAACCAGGATCACAATGGATATCAATGACATTCAAGACCCTTTACTTTTTGCTTCCTCCATTGACATTAGCTTAAAACCAACTAAACTAAAGGATAAATATGCCACACATACCCTTTTAGGCAGTATGGAATTAGGAGATGTGAGGACGGTACAAATGGATTTAATGGATACAAAAATGGAGAAATCGGCTATCATGAGTAGTCTAATCAATTTTACATTTAAATCGCGTTCCGTAGATGACTTTATTGGCGTGTTTAATTTTATTTTTGAATTTTCTGATGGTACCAATTATCCCTTTCGATTAGGTAGAATTGCGATTGGAAATGACATTAAATTAAATAGCATTTCGCGTACCATTTTTATTCGATAAATAGCATGCTTTTTGTATTTTTTAGATTATTATTTTACTACTAATTATTTTTGGACTACTTGAATTTGTGTAGCTTTGTTTATTGAATTTTACTTTTATGGATTGATCCTAATGAACTCGAATTACTCTAATTAACTTCTATGACGATAAAAATTATTAAAAACAGATCTGATATTGGGGCAGGCACAAGGGGTTCAGATTTAGGGATAGATGCGATTGAAATTGCTGCCATTAATCAAAACAATGATTTCTTTCATCGCCATTTATTTGTTGATGTTCAAACGCATAACGAAACCATCTACAATAAAAACAACAATAATTTTGCTAAGAGGATTGAACATGTAGTTGAGCAGTGCCAAAGGGTTTCAGACGTTGTTAGCAGCACCATCAATACTGGATTTTTCCCTATTGTTTTATCTGGCGATCATTCCTCTGCATTGGGCACAATCAGTGGCATCAAGGCCGCTTCACCCAACAAAAGATTAGGTGTCATTTGGATTGACGCGCATGCCGACTTGCATTCTCCTTTTACATCTCCCTCCGGAAATATTCATGGTATGCCTCTAGCTGCTGCATTGCAAGAAGATAATCTTGCATGTAGGGTAAATGATCCGAGTGCTGCCACATTGTTGCATTGGAATAATTTAAAAAATGTGGGTACACCAGATAAAAAATTATTAGCTCAAGACTTAATTTATTTTGGGTTAAGAGATTTTGAATCCGCCGAAGCGCATATTATTGAAAAAGAGGAAGTCTCCTGTTATAAGGTAGAAGAATTAAGATTTCGTGGACTAGAACTTTGTGTGAAAGAGGCCATAGAACAATTACAGGATTGCGATCATATTTATATTTCTTTTGACGTAGATTCTATGGACTGTGATCACGTTTCTACTGGTACAGGTACCCCAGTTCCCATTGGCTTTTTTGCCGAAGAAATTATTGCAATTTTTGATCAATTGTTTTTATCCAAGAAATTGGTTTGTATTGAATTCACTGAAGTCAATCCTTTACTCGATAATAAGGGGAATCTGATGGCCGAGACTGCCTTTATGGTTTTAGACCATGTTGCTAAAAAGATCTAACAAATTTTCACTAAATATTAAACAAAACCTTCGTTTCCATTGTTTTATACTTGAATTCAAAATAGATGTATATGCAATGGTTTAAAGTGGTTTTTGTAGGTTTATTGCTTGTTTTTACTACAGATTTAGCTGTAGCGCAGGGTACAGTCCAAAATACTGGTAAACTGAGCGGTGTTTTGGTGAATAGAAAAACCCAACAAAATGTAGGAGGACTTTTGGTATCATTAACCCCAAGTGGTGAAAAAATGATTTCAGATAGCAATGGTGCATTCAGGTTTACAAGTCTTTTACCAGGCACTTATGCCATAAAAATTACGGGTCTTGGCATACAAGATAAATTACTAACCAACGTCATAGTGACTTCGGGTAATGAAAACACTTTCACTATTGAACTTGAACCTACTGTCAATCAATTGAACGCAGTAACCGTTACAAGTAGACGTAATACTGCAAAAGCGACCACATTAGAAAGTCCTTTGAGTATTCAAAGATTGACCGCAGAGGATATTAAAGCCAATCCAGGCGGGAATTTTGACATTAGTAAAGTGATCCAGTCTTTACCTGGTGTGGGTGGCGGTGCTGCAGGTGGTACTTTTAGAAATGACATTATTATTAGAGGCGGTGCACCAAGTGAAAACGTTTTTTACTTAGATGGGATTGAAGTGCCTATTATCAATCACTTTAGTACACAAGGCAGTGGCGGTGGTCCACAAGGCATATTGAATGTGAGTTTTATTCAGGATGTAAAATTGAGCACTTCTGCTTTTGATGCGAGGTATGACAATGCATTGAGTAGTGTTTTTCAGTTTCGTCAAAAAAACGGCAATGCCAATAAATTGCAAGGTAATTTTAGAATGAGTGGAACAGAAGTGGCAGCCACTTTAGATGGACCTATTTCTAAGAAAACAACTTTCTTAGCATCTGTGAGAAGAAGTTATTTAGAATTACTTTTTAAAGCATTGGATTTACCAATACGTCCTAATTATTGGGATTATCAATTTAAGACCACTACCAAAATAAACGATAAAACGACGCTGACGACGCTTGGACTTGCAGCCATCGATGAATTTAGATTAGCAGCACCAAAAGAAGCGACCCCAGAAAAATTATTTGCAATCAATAATAATCCTTTGGTAAATCAATGGAACTATACCCTTGGTGTTTCTTTGAAAAAATTAATTCAAGATGGTTATTGGAATCTATCAATAAGCAGAAACACTTTAGACAATCAAGCTGACAGATACGAGGACAACGAAAAACCTTCGGACGCATCACGTACTTATCAAATTAGAAGTAACGAAACCGAAAATAAATTACGCTTTGATGTCACAAAAAATAGCAATAATATTAGTTTGAGTTATGGCCTAGTGGCGCAGTATGTACAGTTTGACAATGCCTTTTTTCAAGTTTTTAGACCTGCTTTAAAAGACAGTACTGGCAAAACATTACAAGAAGCCATCACGTTCAACACCAACACGGGGGTTAACTTTTTAAGGTATGGTGGTTTTGTACAATTGGGTACAAGATTATTTGATGACCGCTTGGCTGTTAGCACAGGTCTAAGAGCTGATGCGAATAGTTATGAATCTAGTAGTCAAAATCCTTTGGATCAATTAAGCCCTAGAATTAGTTTAAGTTATGCATTAAGCAATACTTGGAATTTTAGTGCGAGTTATGGCACTTATTTTAGATTGCCTAGTTACACGCAATTAGCTTATACCAATAATGGATTGACGAATCCTGGAAAGTACATTCAGTCTAACCACTATGTTGCAGGATTTGAATACCTACCTTCTAGTACAACAAGATTCACCTTTGAAGGATTTTATAAAGGGTATAAAAATTATCCAGTAAGCGTACTAGACGAAATTAGTCTTGCAAACAAGGGGATTGAATTTGGCGCAATTGGTAATGAGCCTATTCAACAGGATGGTACAGGAAGGGCCTATGGCTTTGAATTTTTTGCGCAACAAAAATTGACAGAAAAATTCTTTGGGGTGTTGAGTTATACATTATACTGGAGTGAATTTTCGGGACTCGATAAAAAATTAAAACCTGCAAGTTGGGATAACAGACATTTAATCAGCACAACTGTAGGCTATAAGCTTCCAAAGAACTGGGAGCTAGGTGTTAAATTTAGGTACCAAGGTGCAGCACCTTATACGCCATTTAATTTAGAGCAAAGCAGATTGAATTTTTTAACATTAGGATCTGGTGTATTTGATTACGATCAAGTGAATACTTTAAGATTGAAAGCTTTTCATTCTGGAGACCTCCGTTTGGATAAAAAATGGAACTATAAAAAAACCACTTTTGATTTTTATATAGACATACAAAACTTTTATGCATCCAAGAGTACAGGATCGCCTCAGTATACTTTTAAAAGAACAGATGATAATTCAAGCTTCTTAAGTACCAATGGGAAGCCTGTTCAAACAAATGGCAGCAATGCAATTCCTTTTTTATTAGAAAATGCCGAAGGTACCTTGATACCAACCATTGGATTCATTATTGAATTTTAGTTGGTTTGTTTTAACTTCAGCCAATCTTAATATGAATTGAATATCAAATCTGCTATGAAAAACCTAGATGCCATTGTGCCAGAACTGGCTACTTTTATTCCAAATTACAATCAATCCAATACAGCCATCTCGGAGGTTGCTGTTGGATGGCATATTGAACATTGCTTATTGGTGATTAAACAAATTACTGCAACAGTAGCGCAGTCAGACCCTAAGTTGTATAAGTCTAAGTTTAATATTAAACGTTTTTTTGTCTTTTTATCAAAGACCATTCCAAGAGGTAAAGCCAAAGCACCAAAAGTAGTTATTCCTACCAATGAAATTACATTAGAGGCATTACAAGAAAGCCTAGCTAATACTTATGGGGCCATCACTTATTTGAAAGATTGCGAGGAGAATCAATATTTTATGCATCCATTCTTTGGGCAACTCAATAAAAAACAAACGATCAAATTCCTAGCCATACATACCGAACACCATTTAAAAATCATCAGAGATATTTTAAAATAGGGTTGATCTAGTTTTCATTCAATTTTGAAATACATTTTATAAAGTCTTCCTCTTTCTTGATTTTTAAATTATTTTTTTGCAGGATACTTTTAAGCTTAGTTGCATCTTCTTTATACAGACTTAATAGGTCCTCATTGGACTTTGGTGCTTTTTTTAAACTCATTGATTGATCATACAAGAATAATCTAGGAAATTGCTCAATGGTTCTTAACATTGTTGCACTGCTGTATGGTTTTGCCTCAGTGACTTGAATAAAAAAATATTTAAGCAAACTGACTTTTCCTTTTGTAAGTACTTGGTAAATTGTTTTATGATTTTGATTTTCATAAACAGGGAATCCGTATTCAAAAAAAAGTAAGTTGCCATTTTTGTTCAATTCAACTTGTTTGATGGCCGGTAATACAGCAAGTTCTTTGCCCTCAGGTGTTTTATAAATCACCTCATTGCTTAATAAATTTATTTTTACAAGTACATTTTCATAGCGTTGTCCGGTTGCCAATACAATATTTGCTGGTAAAAATTCTGGGTCAAAATAGGGTGATCCGTAATTTTCCATGTCTATACCAAGATTCACCATTTTGCCATTGCCATCCATTGTGAGAATGACAGATTGACCTATGTCTTTCAAACTAAAATTATTTAAAGTTTGAGCTTGGTTTAAATGACTCATGCAAATGAGGCAACAAAAAGATAGGCACTTTAATACATATTTCATAGTTGGGAGATTTGTTGTTTAAAATTATGATTTATTCAACTAAATCCCATAACTATATTGTAACTGAAATTTTATTTAGAGTATGCTTCCCTTCGCCCAATTCAATGCAATTAGTGTTTTAAAGAATTTAGTTTTGAGTTCATAGCCTTTAAGAACAACTTCTATATACCTGATTTCTCTATTGTTGACTAAAAAGAGGCTACTCTCGCCAATTTCGAATCTTTCTAATTCAACATCTAAGAGCCTTTTTGTATTATCAACACTTTTTAAATTGATTTTATATTGATTCCTCAATGCACTTAAAGCAGCATAATAGGTTTTAATTTTATTTTCAATTTCTAGTCTGGTTTGACCTATTTCTAAATTCTGTTGGTCAATTTTTATCTTAGCTTGTTTTAAATCACCTCTTGCTTGTCTTAAAAATAAAGGCAATCCAAATTGCAAACCAGCTTTATAATTATTATTGTACAATGCTGTATTCAAAGGATTTGAAAACTCATATCCTTTATTCAAGAAATTATAATTGACCCTAAGGGTAGGCAATAAATTCTGAGTCTTATATAGTTTGTCAATTTGTAATATATCCGACTTGAAAGCCAACATTTTTAGTTTTGGATGTATTTGATTCGCTTCTTCAATCACGCTTATTAAGGCTGGGACAGTAAAATCGTCTATATCCACCCGCATCCAACTACTATCTGGTTGAATACTTTCAGTTAACTCATAAGGCAATTCATTTTGATCCCATAAAAAATTACTGAGTTTGCTTTGTTCTTCAATTAGATCTGCCCAAGCTTGAGTTTGTAGGTTGAGTATATTTTGATATTGTACCACCCCTTCCACAGTATCAATTGCAGCTCGGTCTCCTGCTTGATAAGACTGCTTTATAAATTCAAGTCTATTCTTTGTCTTGTCTAAAACTTCGGTAAACAATTTTTGTTTTTGAAAAGCATAAGTCCAAGACCAAAATGAGCTCGCACCATCTAAATACAAATCATTCACAACCAATTGTCTTTCCTCTTGGGTTAAACTCACCAAAATTTTACTTTGAGCCAAGTCCGATCTTCTTTTATCTATGATCAAGTCTTTTAATAGGGGGATAGAAATACCCAGATAACTACTTTTGCCAAATGTATTTTCGCCACTTAATTTATCTCCATAATTATTTTCCAATCCACCCTTGATTTCAATACCATACCAGGTGGGGATTTTTAATTCTGGGTTTGAATAAAAAAAATAGTTTTTACCATCAAAAGTTTTCTGATCATTGGCTATATAAAAAGCAGGATCAAAAGCGCCCCTTGTACTCAAAAGACTTGCTTTGGAAAGATCAATTTTAAGCCCTGCCTGCTTGGCTATAGGATGGAACTGATTGATTAATTCAAAGGTATTGCTAATGCTCAATGTATTTTGGCTAAACAATACATTGGATACCAATAAAAGAACTTGAAATAAGAGCAGTTTATTTCTTTTCATTTGCTTTTATATCTTTTCCTTTTACTTCAATCGTATAAAAATCGGGCGGGAATCCATTCAATTGTCGCCATAATTCATACCAAATTGGCACATCATTAAGTAATGCGAATCCTTGAGCGCCAGTTCCAATTTTTAAATTGGATGGCCAATTTTTTTCTTTCTGATCTGGAATAACCAATACCCTAAACTGACCATTTTCGTTTCTATTGGTTTCAATTGCACTAATTTTTCCTGCAAATGTGCCATAGCTAGAATTTGGCCAACCCGAGAATACTATGGCTGGATACCCATCAAATTGTAAACGTACATCTTGACCTTTATTGATTAGCGCCAAGTCCATTGGTTTCACAAACAATTCCACCGCGTATAAAAATGAATTAGGTACAATCTCAACAATCATTTCTCCTTCCTTCACAATTTCATTGATACCCGCTTTCTTAGCTTTGATAATTTGTCCAGTTTGTGGAGCAAGTAACCATTTTTGACTTCCACGAATACGGTAATTGCTTAGTTCATTTTCATTCTTTGCAACTTCAGCAATGACGGTACTCTTTTCTGTATTGGAATTGGCGATATCACCCTTTAACTTAAATAGTTTATCATTCACATCTTGCTTAAGGGTATTCAAATCGATTCTTGCAATTAAAACATCCTGTTTTGTATTCAAGAATTTTTGTTGCTTTTCTTGAAACGCTGCTTTTGCCTTATTGAAACTTTGCGTTCTTCTTTCATAATCCACCAAAGAGATAATACCATCGTTCAACATTTTTCCAGCACGATTGTATTGATTTGTTCCTACTTGAAGATCAACGTTTGCTGCAGACAATTCGGCACTATCAATTAAAATCTTTCTTTCTAATTGTTGAATTTTATTTTTGATGGCAGCTTCCTTTAGTTTAAAGCCTTCTTCAATCGCAATTAGCTGTCCTTTAATATTGGTAATTTTATTATCATAGAAATCCACCTTTTGTTTTTTAGCAGTCAACTGATCGTTGGTTCTTTCAATCAATCTAGGGTCCAAATAATCATCTTTGGTATCCGCTAATTCAACAATGGTATCGCCTTTTTGAACAAAATCACCCTCTTTCACCCACCATTTAATGATCTTACCAGGTATAATACTGTTAATTTGTTGAGGTCTTTGTTCTTGAAACTGTGTTGTTACAATACCTGAGGTATTGATATTCTGAGTCCATGGCACAAACAAAATAAAGATCAGTACAAAAAATAAACCCCAGAAAATATTTTTAATCCTGCTTTCAATGTCTACACTATATATTGAATTATATGCAGAGTATTTTTTGCCAGTTTCCTCGTCAATATTATCAAGCACTTTTTTCATACAATTCTAATTTGAAGCATTTGCGTTTTGAATAGATTTGATCGAACCTTTTTCGAGGTGAATCACCATTTCGGATTTAGAGATGAGTGATGGATCGGTTGTTGTAAAAATGATCGTGACATTTTTAAGGCTAAACAAATAATTCTGCAGAAATTGTTTGTCATCTGCAGCAATTAACTTCATCGGTTCATCTAATAACAATAACGCTGGTTCATTGAGTAAAGACCTTGCAATAAGCAGCTTTTGAACATTCGAAGAGCTTAGTTGCTTGCCTGTTGGCTCTAAATGTGTATCAAATCCCTTATTTAAACTTTTATAAAAGTTATCCAATCCTACTATTTTGAATACATCCAATACATCTTGTTCTTTGATATCAGCATTGCCTAATGTGATATTTTCCCATAAACTTGCAGAGAAGATATCTTGCTTTTGCATATAAATGCCAATATGATTTCTTAGGGTATTTAAGTTGTAATTATTGATTGGGATTTGATCAAAGCTAAGTTCACCTTTAAAATCTTGAAAAACACCAGTAAGTAGTCTTAATAAGACTGTTTTACCAGAGTCTCCATCACCTGTAATGGCTACTTTTTGTCCAGGTTTGATGTGAAAACTAATGTTTTGAAGGATATCATTTTTCTCAAAACCAAAACTCAAATTTTTAGCTTCAATTTCAATACCTTGTTTTTTAATGAACTCGTAAGAACCTTCTTCGTCAATAGGTTTTTCGGTTATTTTATTAATTTTCTCCACACTAGTCAATAAATCATAGACTGTTTCTAAGCTTACAATTAATTTCTCAACCGCATTCATAATGGTTAAAATAATAATTTCGGCTGCTATAAACTGCCCAATATTGATCTCTTGACGAATTAATAAAATACCACCAACAATTAACATAGATGCAGTGATGAGTATTTTAAAAACAACCAAAGACCAATATTGTAATTTTAAAATTTGAAAATGTCTATTCCTTGAATGCAAATAGCCTTCTAGTAAATGGTTTGTTTTTTCGATATGTAGATTGTATGAATTAAAAAACTTAAAAGTTTTAATACCTCTAGCAATCTCTTGAATCCAACCTCCAATATCATATTTAAAATTACTTTCTTGTAAAGAGGCTTCAAATCCTTTAGGCGAAGAGATGTATAATATTAAATATAAGATGACAAGTAGTATAATACCAAATACAATAAATACAGAATTATAAAATGCCAATAAGATTAATCCAAAACATAACTGAATGACAGCAGTTGGGATATCAAGTAATAATTTTGCCATACTTTTTTGTAAAGTAGGAATATCAAAAAAACGATTCACTAATTCGGGTAAATGAAACTGGTCAATCGATTTTACATTGAGCTTTGGAATTCTATAAGAAAATTCAAAAGAGAATCTGGTGAAAATCTTTTGTTGAATTTTCTCCACAATCTTCATTTGATTGATTTTTAGCATCCCCGTAAACAGCACACCTAATACCACTAAAAGAATCAACACCCACATAGATGCAGGAAGTTGGTTTCTGCCCGTAGCAACAATGGCAAAATTGATGATGGCCTGAATACCCAGTGGCAAGGATAATTGGATCAACCCCGAAAGAATTGACAATAAATACAAAGCTGTAATTTCTTTCCCATCTAATCTTAATAAACGAAAAAGTTTATAAAGTGATCTCGATATGTTTATTTTTTCCATTTGTTTCAGTGGCATCCCGGGAAAAGGGATCTTTTCTATGATTTTGCTTTAATTACTGCAAAATTAACCATATTTAGTTAATTTACACGGCCTAGCTTACACAGATCAACATGGTTTTGTTTATAGCTAATATTTATAAATTTTATAAATAACGGGGCCTATTTAAATACCTTATTTATGGTCATTTTATTGCTAGTCGTTTTTATTGTAGGGTATCTTTTAATTACATTAGAACATGCCATCCATATTAATAAAGCTGCAATTGCATTAATCACTGCGGTACTTTGTTGGACCATCATAGTGATGAATCCTGCATACAAAAACGATGCGCTGTTAGCGCTTGGCCATCATTTAAGTAGTGTTGCAGAAATTGTATTTTTTCTTTTAGGCGCGATGACTATTGTCGAATTGATTGATGCGCATGATGGCTTTCAAAATATCACAGAAAAAATAAAGACGACAAAGAAATCTAAATTTATTTGGACCATCGCATTGCTTACATTTTTCTTATCAGCAGTGCTTGATAATTTAACTAGTACCATTGTAATGCTATCTATCATCAATAAACTAGTGAAAGAAAAGAACACAAAATGGCATTTATTAGGATTGGTGATTATATCTTCAAATGCAGGCGGGGCTTGGAGCCCAATTGGAGATGTAACTACAACGATGTTGTGGATTGGTCATCAAATGACGCCATTAAATATTATTAAGGAAACATTTTTAGCAAGTTTAACTTGTATGGTGATACCTACATTGATTATTAATTATAGATTAAAAGGGGATATCCAATTAGAAGAAAAAATAGCAATCAATCACAATGTCATTTCTACGGCATCGGATCGAAACATAGTGTTTATCATTGGCATCATCTGTATGTTATTTGTGCCATTTTTTAAAGCCATCACAGACCTTCCACCCTATATGGGTATGTTATGTAGCCTTGGTATCATGTGGGTTTTAACAGAGTTATTGCATCACAATAAAGTCTCAGATGAAAAAGGTAATTTATCGGTAAGTCACGCACTCAGAAAAATAGATACCCCAAGTATTTTGTTTTTTTTAGGCATTTTAATGAGTATAGCTGCATTAGAACAGGTGGGATTATTAACTAGTCTTGCTTCCTATTTTGATCATCAGTTTAGTGATATCAAAATGATTGCTATTGTGATAGGGTTGTTGTCTTCCGTTGTAGATAATGTTCCCATGGTTGCAGCTTTACAAAGTATGTATAGTTTAGATATGTATCCAACAGACCATTATTTCTGGGAATTCTTAGCCTATACTGCAGGAACGGGTGGATCGGTTTTAATCATAGGATCAGCTGCCGGAGTCGCAGTGATGGGCATCGAAAAAATTGACTTCTTTTGGTACCTCAAAAACATCAGTTGGATCGCTTTAATAGGATTTCTTACCGGCGCTTTGGTTTTTATCCTAGAAAATGCTTAATTTTGATGTTCAAACATTGAATAACTATCTTATGCAAACAATATTACATACCGCAGATTCAAGAGGAGACGCAAACCATGGTTGGTTACATAGCAAACACAGTTTTAGCTTTGCAAGTTATTACAATCCAGAAAAAATACATTTTGGCGTATTGCGTGTATTGAATGATGATTTTGTAGCTGCTGGTATGGGTTTTGGATTACATCCGCATGACAATATGGAAATCATTTCTATTCCATTAGAAGGTGATTTAGCGCATCAAGATAGCATGGGTAATCAAACTGTTATTAAACACGGCGACATTCAAGTAATGAGTGCTGGTACTGGTATTAAACACAGCGAGTTCAATCATAATAAA
Organism: uncultured Bacteroidota bacterium; assembly: GCA_903933765.1. Taxonomy (GTDB): domain Bacteria; phylum Bacteroidota; class Bacteroidia; order Chitinophagales; family Chitinophagaceae; genus Sediminibacterium. The sequence goes on along the minus strand of CAIZLI010000060.1, from coordinate 13,751 downwards.
GATAAGCCTGTAAAATTTTTACAAATTTGGGTGATACCAAATAAAAAAGACGTAACGCCTCGTTATGATCAAATCACTTTGGATCCTGCAAATCGAATTAACAAATTAGAGCAAATACTTTCTCCCAATGCGGATGACGCAGGCGTTTGGATTCATCAAGACGCTTGGTTTCATATAGGTAAATTTGATCTTGACTTTGCTACTAATTACAAAGTAAAAAAAGCTGGGAATGGTTTGTACGCTTTTGTCTTGTATGGCTCTTTTGAAATTGCTGGACAAACATTAGCAGAAAGAGATGCATTAGGCATTACTGAATTTGATCAATTTGAATTGAAAGCTTTGACAAAGGATGCGGAAATTTTACTAATGGAAATTCCATTGCAATAGTAAAGAATAAGTGCGTCCCATTGCATAGATACCTGATCCATGCGTTTTGTATTTTTCGTTCAGTAGATTGATGCCACCTAGCTGAATAAATACATTGTTAAATTGTTGATTGAGACTGATATTAAATACATTCCAATTGGGTGTACCATTTTTACCAATTCGATTATCGTCCTTATCTCCTTGCGCTAAACGATCTTGCTTTCCAGCAAATAAATGTTGAACAAGAATTTGTGTCTTATTTTTTTTCCATGCTAGTTCTTGTTGCCCAAACAAAGGTGGAATACGCCTCATTGGTTCATTCTTTGTTTCATTTTGACCGTAGGTGTAGGTTAAATTACTAGACCATCTGAACTGTGTATTGAATTGAAGAGCCAAATTAGTTTCGAATCCTTTGATGAAGGAAGCATCTGAATTTTGCTTGGAATATACTTGATAGCCATTGATGCTGCTGCCTGTTACTTTTTGTCTTGTGATGATATCTTTTAAATTTAAGTAAAAGCCACTCAAATCAAATTGTACCAGTTTTGTATTCAATTTATAACCCAATTCATAGTGCAATGATTTCTCAGGTGCTAAATTACTGGTTGGTAATTCATATCTAAAATCAACAATACCTAATGTGCCCATATCGTCAATATTCGGTGCACGGTATCCAGAAGATAGGGAAGCATAGATTAAATTGGATGTATTTAATTTATAAGAGATACCTCCATTTCCAACCAAGGCAGATGGCTGTATATTCACGGCTCCTATACTTGTATCTGTTAATTGTATTCTAAATTTATTCCAACGTACTCCTGCTTCGAAATGCCATTTTTGTAGATCAATTTTATGCAAATTAAATACAGAAACACTTGTATAGCTGCTATTGTTAGGATATAAGCCCCTTTTATTGACAGATAATCCCGTGGTTAAATTTTTATCTATCAGTTCGCTTTTTATTTTATCCGAATTATAATCTATCCCTGAATTGATTTGCCAATTTTTAGTCGGATTGGAATAGAGGTCAATACTTGTTCCATTTGAATTCACTTGGTCTCTTTCGTATTTATAGATAGCATTATTAAGCTTATTACTTTCTCTTGCCTCATTTGAATACTGTAAAGACTGAATTACTTTAATCTTAGAAAGGTACTTAGACGGCAAGTTTTTTTCCCACTGAACTGAATGGATATTTCTTTCCTGTTTAGCAATTTTATTTACTTTAAAACTTTCCAATAATACTTTATGATAAATAGGCACATCTTTTTGGATAAAGAAGCGAGATGAAATGGTGATTTCTCCACCTTTATTCAATTGAATTTTAGCAATGGTATTGATCCCTGTTTCGCCATAACCACTTGGACTTTGAATACCTACATCCTTTCCGCCAACTAAGTCTCCAAAATTCCTTAATGTGATCCCTGATTGGATTGCAAAGTTTTTTTGCGCATACTGCACGGAAGTTCTGTTAGACGTTTCCATATTCTGTCCAATATATTTAAGCGAGGTGCTTGTGCTCCAAGTCTTTTTTTGATTGTACATAGGCATATAGGAATGCAAATGAATCACACCTCCAATGGCATCTGATCCATATTCAACAGAACCAGTTCCTTTACTCACATCAATTTGACTAATCGTAAATAAATCTATATTGTTTAAATATTGATTGGGCCCATATCTGAAAGTTGCATTGTTAATACGAATCCCGTCCAATATTAATAATGTTTGGTTACCAGTTAAGCCTCTTACAAATGCAGAACCTCCACCATGGTTTGTTTTTTGAACAAAAACCCCCGAGCTACCCATTAGGGCCTCGGGAGTTGTTCTATAATTTCCAAATTTGATTGCGGATGCACTTTTTTGAACCAAACTATAAGGCAGATTGATCTTGTTTTTTTGATTCAACCTGCTTTTTACAAAAATTGAATCTAAATAAACATAGCTCGTATCACCCAAGCTATTATTCGAAGTTGCGTTTGCATTGATAACACCGTAGCTAAGACAAAATAGTGTTGTTAAAATAGATGCTAACCTTATTTTATTTTCCAATCTCAATTTCTTATTCAATTGCATCTTAATCCTTATATTTTTACGAATATAAATTAAATGTCAAAAAAGCCATTCAAGAAAATAATTTCAAGAATGGCTTTTATTCAATGGTGCTTACTTAATCAATTATTTTTATAAAAGCACTTCTTTTAGGTGCTGGCATCTCACTATTCATTCCTTTAATTGCTTTCCATAAAATTTGATTAAACAATAAATCCGGCACTTTATCTTCCTTACTAAAATCTAAACTTTCGCTCAATTTAGATAAGGCGTCTACTTTAATATTTTTCTCATTAATATCAACCAATGGAGCAATTACATTGTATGGTGTTTTATTCACTTTAGTATCAAATGATCTCCACATTGGCTCTGCTGCTGCATCATATTGACTCATTGGTGGTAAGCCAAGAATTAACTCCATGGTTCTTAACATGCTTGAAGTAGAATACATTGTATGGTCTACAAACCCTCTTTTAACAAATCCTCCTGCAACATAGGCTGTTGATCGGTGTGCATCCACATGGTCTGCGCCATTTTGTGCATCATCTTCTAAAATAAAGATGGCTATCTTATCCCAAATTGGATGCTTACTTAAATATTCTACAAATAAACCTACTGCATAATCATTGTCTGCTACATGCGCAAATGGCGTTGGTCTTCCAACTCTTGTACCTTCTGTATGGTCGTTGATAAAACGCATCGTATTTAAAGCAGGTACTTGATTGATGGCATATAAAGAATCAAAATCTCTTTTCCATTGGTAGAACCTTGATGTATCTCTTACTTTTTCATCCCAGCTTGTGAAATAAGGACAAAATTTACCTTGTAATGTCGGATAATTTGCTTCATAGTCATCTGCGAATTCTCCATAGGTTCTAAAGCTCACTCTCGCTTTTAAGGCATGATCCCATAAAAATCCTCCTTTTGGTGATGCAATATTCTTTTGTCCTTCGTAATCATAAGTACCTCCACGTCCACCATAACTAGTGACCCAAGTCTTTTCATTATAATCATTTGCATAAGCAGCCATACTCCAACTATGTCCGTCTGCACTTACTTCTGCATCTACATAAAAATTATCTAATAATACAAACTGCTCAGAAATTGCGTGTTGGTTTGGTGTGATATTTCTACCAAAAAGCAATAAACTACTATCTCCATTCCCTTGTGGCAAATCACTTAATACCTGATCGTAGGTTCTATTTTCTTTGATCATATAAAATACATGCTTGATAGGAGAACTATCGCCAACATTTTTAGGGATTGGATTGCCTTGCATACCTGAAGTAGACAATTCCTTACTTTTATCATAAGGGGTATTCAAATAAACTTGCTTAGTTAAATTAGTTAGTTCTGCCAATGTTGGTTCCTTGAATATAGAAAGTGTACCCTTAAATAAGCCACCAATATATTGTACTGGTTCTGGCTTTGCTTTTACATCTCCAGCTTGGTAGTTCACGGCTTGCTTTCTTTGTACTGGACTTGGACCATTTGGATTTGCCTTTGAGCTAATTCCTTTACCATTGGTTACAAACAAGGTATTACCTACAATCTTTAAATTGGTAGGATACCATCCAGTAGGGATAAATCCAATACTTGAACTAAATCCTTTTTTTGTTACATCAAAAACGGCTAAATTATTATTATCGGCATTGGCCACATACAATCTTGATTCAGTTTCATTTAATGCTAGTCCATTGGTTGTTGAGCCATTGGGCGCATTTGCAAATAAAGCGCAATTCAATACTTCGACAATTGTTAAAGACTTTGTATCCACCACGGCAACACTATTGTCATTTGCATTGGCTACATATAAGTAAGCACCATTTTTAGTTAACAATAACTCATTTGGATTGTCTCCAATGGCTAATTTTTTAATTGTCTGTTTTGTATCTGTATCCCAAATCAATAAACGATCTGCCCCCCATAAAGAAATATACAATTGTTTTTTATCCGCGCTTAAAACACAAGTATATGCTTCACTACCTAATGGATAAACAACAAAGTTTTTGGATGTTAAATTAACTTCATATAAACTATTGTTTTCTTTTGATACCACATACATGGTATTGGTTGCATCATTGATACATAGTCCTGTTGGTGAAATTCTTACAGGCCATTTTCCTCCAAGCTTGATAGAGTCAACTAATTTTAATTTATTTGACCCAATAGCATATTTTAAAATCCAATTATCATTACCTCCACTTGCGTATAAGTATTGGTTATTTTGACTAAATGCCAATCCATACCAACTTTTAGGGGTGGTAGCATAATCTAATATTGTCTGCTTAGCAATATCTACTAAGTGGATGCCTTGCGTACTTTGGCCATTATTAGTGATGGCTGCATATTTTTTATTTGGACTTACCACAATATTAAGTGGCAGATCTTCTAATGGCAATTGTTTACCGATTGGGCTTAATTTCCAATTATTTGGCAAAACGGTTTGTTTCATTTGTGCATTACTTGTCATAGAAGTAACCATACTAGCTGCTAGACAAATAAGGGTGAATTTCACTTTCATAGATTACTGATTATTAATTAATAAATTTAAGGATACATTGAATATTATTGGATAATTGTGCCCGAAGTTTTATAATGTTCCTGTCTTTGCTCTTTTTCGTTGTCCATACTTGGTCCTTGCTTAATTTTTTTCCAATCTAAATTATAATTATATTTTTTCATTGCCTTGTCCCAATCAAAAACCTCCTGACTTGGAAATTCAAAATAGTAAGGGCTATAATCTGGCTCATTGGTAAAGAAGTCGGTTAACAAAGAAGCTGTTACATCATATTGATTAACATATGGAACGCCTAAAACATTATAGATCACTTTTAAGATAGATCCAAAATTTGCATGGGTATTTGAAACATAGTTCTTTTTTACATAAGGTCCAGCCATCATTAATACACTTCTGTGCGCGTCAATATGATCTACCCCACCTTGAGGATCATCTTCTGTTACAATGACTAACATATCCTTCCAATAAGGTGTTTGACTCAAAAATTGCATCATTCTACCTAAAGCCAAATCATTGTCTGCAACATAAGAATGCATAAAGGGATAGCCATCTTCTGGTCTAGGCCCAGCAGTATGGTCATTCGGCAACATCACAGTTAATAATTGTGGTAAGCTATCTTTTCCGTTCAACCATTTTTTTGTAAACTCTTCTTCAAATTGCTTCATTCTAAATTGGTCTGGAATATTGGTATTGTAACCTGCAAAATTATGCGAAGTTCTTTCCCATACTCCTTTCTGCATCGGCACCATTACAATATGACCAGCACCAGTTGCAGTATCATACCAATCTTCTCTTACATGCGCAGTTTCGTTTGCCTGTCCAAAATTATAGTAGCTAATTTTTTTTCTGTCTAATGCTTCCCATAATCCACCAATTTCTGCATAATCTTCTGGATCCATACTTCCTGTTGATCCTGGAAACCTTCTACCAGATGCAGTCGAAAAATAATCTGCAGATTTATCTGTACTAGAATTGGCTTCTACCCACTCATTAGGAATCACACCCATCATCCAGTGGTGTCCATGAATGGATGCGTCACTATCACAATAAAAATTATCACTCAATGAAAACTGCTTTGCAATTTTAATATGATTTGGCGCCACATTTACGTGTTTTACATTTTGTGTTTTTCCATACACGTTTACGTCTAATCCAAATCTTGCCAATGATGGATCCCCTTTTACATTTTTCATTTGACCAAATATTTCGTCAAATGTTCTGTTTTCTTTAGTGATAAATACGACGTGTTTAATAGGGCTTATTTTACTTCCCGGTAAAACAGGTAATGGTAAACTATCTGTTTGTTCTTTAACAATATATGTTTGATTCAATGTTTGCTTGGTGTAAGCTGCAAGTGTTGTAGGATCTGGATTAGCTACTTCTTGAAATCCACCTAATTGAATATCTCCTACATAAGTACCTTGTATTGGTGCTTTGAAATTTTTTCCTCCGTTTTGACCTGCTCCTAATCCTCTGCAAGAAGTAATATATATTTTTTGTTCATCATTAGATAAAGCGACTCTTGTAGTGCCCCATCCAGTTGGAATTAATCCAGTGGTAGTAGAAGTTTTTAAATCAATTTTTGCAACTGCATTAAATCCTAATAAAGCAACAAATAGGGTACTTTCATCTTTTGTAATCGCAATACCAAAAGGCAATAAACCTCTATAGCGGTCTAATTTAGGATCTACTTTAATAGGAATATGTTTAACAATCGTTCCTTTTTTATAATCAATCACAGCAATATTATCGTTCGTTGCATTAGTCACATAGGCATACTTTTTACTTACTGCAATTGAATTAGGACTTGCGCCGCCAATCACTTCTGCATCTTCTACTAGTTCTCCTAATAATAAACCCGTCTTTAATTTTGCCTTTACTTTATTTGAATTTAGATCTATACAATAAACACTCATTGATTCTTTGGCATTTGGATCACCTAAACCTGGTATCACCTTTCCATCAATCACTGTTCCTTCAATAGATGCTTTTGTGTTATTACCGTATGGATGCCAGCCAATATATTGCGTTTTAATATTTTCTTTTGTAGTACCAGCAACCAAAGGATAATCATACATCCCCACATTGGCAACTAAAACCGTTTTTTGATCGGGGGAGATGGCTAAGCCAAAGGGTTGGCGACCTGTTGGAATAGAGGCAATAATTTTATTTTCAGTAAGACTATAACGAACCAGTCTAAAATTACCTCTATCTAAAATTAATAAATTATTGGAAGCTTCATGGTAAACTAGGTCACTTGTAAAACTACCAGAGAAATTAGTACCATTGAATACACCGTCTAATTTAATAGAATCAATTTTTTTAAATTGTGCGTAATCATATAATACAACTGTCCCCTCGTCTCCTCCACTTAGGTATACGATTTGTTTAGTTGGGTGAAAAGCAATACCCAAGAAAGAACCTTTTTTTAATGGACTTTCGTTTGCTTTTAAATAATCTGGAATGCGCTTAGCGACTTGTGTTTGTAAGTCTATTAGGGTAAATACATTTTCATGTAATGCTATAGCTACTTTCCCGTCTGGGGCAATTTTTAAACCAAATGGGTCGTGGGTAATTCTAATTGATTTTCCTACTGGCTGCACATACCTTCCACTCGGTAAAATGGAAACACCAGAGGTGTCTATTTTAGCGAACTCGTTAAAACCAGGAACTGTTAAAAAAGATTGTTTTTGTTGACCTATTGAATCACTAATACAAAACAAAATAACAACCACTAAAAAAAGATATTTTTTCATAGACAAAAGTTGAACAGCAAACCTACCATTAATGAATTAGGTATATTTTATTTGAAACATTAATTTATTGTTAAGCAAACGCATTAATTTTTATAATTATACTGTTCTATATAGTTAACAATTCTGAAACAATTAGTTCATCTATTGTTCACATACATTTTAAATTTTGTTAAAGAATTCACAATAGGTTTGCGTCTCAAAATATTAACTATGATTTCAAAACAACGATGTATTAAGTGGGTTCTTACGCCACTTATGTTATTGGGATTGAGTTTAAGCTCAATCGCTCAAAACATACAATTTAAAGGAAAAGTGGTAGATGCGGAAACCAAAAAAGCTTTGGAGTCTGCAACTGTGTCTGTTAAAGGACAAGCTACGAAGACAGATGCAAATGGAGCTTTTAGTTTAAACAACTTAAATGCGAATGCTGCTGTTTCAGTTTCTTACATTGGTTATGTTACTAAAACAGTGACTGCTTCTAACGATGCAGTTGTAGTTGAATTAGTAAAAGCGGATGAATTATTAAACGAAGTGGTTGTAACTGCTTTGGGTATTAAAAAAGAGAAAAGAAAAATCGGATACGCTACACAAGAAGTGAAGGGTGCTGATTTAGTGAAAGCTAGAGAATTGAACCCAATCAATAACTTAGTAGGTAAAGTCGCTGGTTTAACAGTAGGTCTTAACCAAGAAATGTTAAGAATTCCAAACCTTGTATTAAGAGGTGGACGTGTGAACTTGATTGTGGTGGATGGTGTGCCAATTAACTCTGATACATGGAATATTAGCCCAGACGATATCGAGTCTTATAACGTGTTAAAAGGACCAGTTGCCTCTGCATTATATGGTTATAGAGGTCAAAATGGTGCGATCATCATCAACACAAAGAAAGGTACGAAAGATAAAAGAGGTTACTCTGTTGAATTCAACAGCAGTACTGCGGTTCAAAGTGGATTTATTGCATTACCTAAAACGCAAGACGAGTACGGTCCTGGTGACCACGGTAGATATGCATTCGTAGATGGTTTAGGTGGTGGTTTAAACGATGCGGATTATGATGTTTGGGGACCAAAATTCGAAGGTCAATTGATTCCTCAGTACGATAGTCCAGTAGATCCAATCACAGGTAAGCGTTCTGGTACACCATGGATTGCTCGTGGTAAAGATAACTTGAAGCGTTTTATTGAACCAGGTGTTTTGAATACATCTAGTATTGCAATCGCCTCTTCTACTGAAAAAGCGGATCTAAGATTTTCTTTAGGTAATACGTACAATAAGGGTATTATGCCAAACACAAGTTTAAATACAACAAACTTAAATTTGGCAGGAACATTAAGATTCAACTCTAAATTAACTTTAGATGCGAATATCAATTTCAACAAGCAATATTCTGATAATTTCCCAGACGTAAACTACGGTCCAAATTCAGTGATCTACACAATGACTATTTGGGGTGGTGCTGACTGGAATGTGGATGATATGAGAAATTACTGGCAGCCAGGTAAAGAAGGTGTACAAAGTATCTATGCGGAATACCAAAGATACCATAACCCTTACTTTATGGCTTATGAGTGGACTAGAGGTCATTTCAAAAATGATATCTATGCTTATACTAGCTTAGACTATAAAATCAACAAGTATGTAGATTTATTCGCTAGAACATCTGTTACAACTTATGATTTATTACGTAACGAGAAAATGCCTTTCTCTGCGCATCCTTACGGTAGAGAAGAAAACAAAGGTGATTATAGAGAAGACAGAAGATCTTTATTCGAATCTAACTCTGAATTCCGTGCTAATTTCAAAACACCTGAGTTAGCTAATTTCTTCAATATCTCTGGTTTCGCTGGAGGTAACTTTAGACAATTCAATTACAATTCAAATTTTGTAACTACAAACTATTTGAATGTACCGAATGTATACACATTTGCAAACAGTAGAAATCCGGTTATTGCTTACAATTTTGCATCAGAAATGAGAGTAAAATCTTTAATGTATTCAGTAGATATTGAGACTGGTAAGTATGCCAACTTAACAATCACTGGCCGTAATGACCAATTGTCTGCATTGAACAAAGACAATAACTCTTTCTTCTATCCATCTTTCAACTTAAGCACTGTGTTGAATGATTATATCGACATGCCAAAGCAAATTAACTTCTTCAAATTAAGAGGTTCTTATGCAAAAGTAAGAGGTGGTGGTAGCTTCGTATCTGACTACATTGGTTCTACACCAAATAACAGTTTTCCTCTAGGATATGGCGAACAATATAGTTCTACTTATGGCGGACCTACTTATACTTATGCAGATGTATATTCTACAGGCATTGGTTATAACAACACAACACAAGCTGGTTTCACAAATACATTAGTAGACAGTGATGTTCAGCCTGATGACAGATCTAGTCTTGAATTTGGTTTAGAAACAAGATTTATCAACAACCGTTTTGGTTTAGAAGCGAGTTATTTTAGCTACACAGACGGACCTCAAATTTTCTCTAAATCAATTTCTCAAACATCTGGTTTCGGTTCTTTTGTAATCAATGGTACAAAAACTAAAAGAACTGGTTACGATGTAAGTTTAAATGCAGCAATTTTGAAAAAAGCAAACGGTTTGAACTGGGATGCGACATTCAATATTGGTTCTTTCGTCAACAAGTATATTGAACTACCTACAGGCGTATCTGCTTTAAATACATTCTATACAGTGGGTTCAAGAACAGATGCGGTATACTTCAGAAAGTTTGCAAGAACACAAGATGGACAAATTATCAATGATGCTGGTGGTCGTCCGGTTGTCTTACCTGTGAGACAATTAGTTGGTAATTCTAATCCTGATTTCGTGTGGGGTTTAAACAATAAGTTCAGCTACAAAGCATTTACTTTAAACATGCAAGTGGATGGACGTGTTGGTGGTGTAATGGAAGATTATGTTAGAAAGAAAACATTCCAAGGTGGACGTCATCTTGAGACTGTTCAAGGTGCAATGGGTGTAGCTAGATACCAAGATTACTTAGGCGTAAAAGCTTATGTAGGTGAAGGTGTTCAAATTGCTTCTGGAACTCCAAAATTTGATGCCGTAACTGGTTTAATTACGAATTATAGCAGTTTAACATTTGCACCAAATGCAACAAAGACTTTCATCCAAGATTATATTAGCCGTGTACATGGTATTGAAGAGCCGAATATCATGAGTAAAACATTCTTTAAATTAAGAGAAGTGGTTTTAACATATGAACTTCCTACTACTTTAATGAAAAAATCTTTCTTCAAGAAAGCAACTGTTTCAGCTGTAGGTAGAAACTTATTGTACTGGATGCCAGATTCTAAATTTAATGATGTTGATATTGATCAGTACCCTGGTGAATCTTCTATAAATTTGCAAACACCAACTACTAGATCTTACGGTATCAATATTAATTTCACATTTTAATTAAAAGAAACAAATAAATATGAAAAAGATATTTCAAATACTAAGTTTAGGATTGGTATTGAGTTCAATGACAGCATGTAAAAAGTCATTCGATACTTTAGCCTCAGATCCTAATAGAGCTACATCAGTTCCTGCGAACTTGCTTTTAAACAATGTCCTTCTTGAATACAATGAAGGTGCATTTAATACTTTACAAAGATGGAATCAATATTACGTATGTAATTATGATTATTATGGAAACCAAGAGTACAACTGGACTGGTTTTTCATACAACAATTACAATGTATTAAAGAACATCACAAAGATGGAAGACGAAGCAAAGAAGTCTGTAACAGCTCCAAATCCTTATACAGCGCTTGCTAAGTATTTAAAAGCTTACTTCTTGTATGATTTAACAATGAATTTAGGTGACATTCCAGTTTCTGAAGCCTTAAAAGGTTTAGGAAATATTACACCTAAGTACGATACACAAAAGCAAGTTTTCCAACAAATCTTGACTTATTTAGAAGAAGCAAATACAGAAATGGGTACTTTAAAGACGACTAACTATGTATTAGCGAATGATTTCTACTACGGTAACAACTTGTCTAAGTGGCAAAAAGCGGTGAATGCTTTCAAATTGAGAGTATTGATCCAATTGAGCAATAAAGAAGCGGATACTGATTTAGCAATCAAAACTAAATTTGCAGAAGTCCTCAACAATCCTACTAAGTATCCTTTATTTAGCAGCGATGATGATAATTTAGCTTTTACTTACAATAGCCAATACAACAAGTACTCTACAAATCCAGATAATTTCGGTTTTGATGCAACTCGTTACAACATGTCTTCTACTTACTTAGGTAACTTAACAACTTTGAAAGATCCTAGAACTTTCTTTGTTGCTGAGCCAGCTGCTGCTTTAGTAGCTGCGGGTAAAGCACCTAATTCTTATGATGCATTTATGGGTGCTGGTTCTGGAGAAGATTTAGCGACAATGAGTTCAAACGCTGGTTTAGGCAAGTATTCATTTATCAACCGTAAGCGTTATTATCAAACTTATACTGCTGAAAAAACAACGCAAGTTGGTTACCAAGAAATGTGTTTCAACATTGCAGAAGCCGTAAACAGAGGTTGGATTTCTACTCAAAATGCAGAAACTTGGTACCAAAATGGTATCAAAGCTTCTCAAGCTTTCTACGGTGTGAAAGAAGGTGCTAACACAGTTACTTTCCAAAAACCAGGCGGTACTTTAGCGGAGTCTGTAACATATACTGTTGACTTTAATTATGCTACATATTACGCACAATCAACAGTTAAATATGCTGGTAACAATGCTGATGGATTGAAGCAAATTTTGTTACAAAAGTATTTAGCGATGTACCAAAACAGTGGAGCTGAAGGTTATTATAACTGGAGAAGAACAGGTGTACCAACTTTCCATACAGGACCAGGTTCTGGTAATAGCCAAAGAGTTGCATTGCGTTTCCAATATCCAAGTGCAGAGAGAATTAACAACAAAACAAACTTGGAAGCTGCTATCAGTGCTCAATATGGAGGTACAGATGATATCAATGCAAAAATGTGGATCATTAAATAATAGTTTTTTTTGAATTTGAATTGGGGGTTTTATTTAGCGGAAGAGCAGGTTTACCTGCTCTTCCTTATTTGTTTAAGATAAGGTATGAACCAAAATAAAAAGCAACATTCGGTATTACTGTCTATCTATATAGCAGCAATTTGCTTTTTGACCTATGCATGCGTGTATGCCTTTAGAAAACCGTTTACCATTGGCTTATATTTAAATGAGCCAAAGATATTTGGGGTAGATTATAAAAATATACTAGTCATCTCTCAAGTCATAGGGTATACGATTAGTAAATTTTGCGGAATTAAATATATTTCGGAATTAAAGCATATTGGAAGGGGCTGGGCTATTTTAATTTTACTTATAGCATCTTGGATTCCATTATTGTTATTTCCCTTAATTGATAGCCCTTGGAATGTGACCATGCTTTTTTTAAATGGCTTACCATTAGGCGTTCTTTGGGGTTTAATTTTTTCTTTTGTTGAAGGAAGAAAATCTACCGATTTTATTGGGGCAACTATGGCTGTGAGTTTCATTGTTTCTTCGGGCTTTGTTAAATCTGTGGGCAAATGGTTGCAAATGCAATACCTGATTTCAGAAAATTGGATTCCTTTTTATACGGGGGGTATTTTTATTATCCCAGTGATTGTGCTGGTATACTTATTGGAAAAAATACCCAATCCTACTTACGAAGAAAAAATAAATAAATCCGTTCGTGTTCCATTGAATAGCAAGGAGAGAAAATATTTTTTTACTCAATTTAGTTTTGGATTAATTTCCTTTATTTTAATTTATATGTTATTGTCTTTATTTAGAGACATTAGAGACAATTTTGCAGCCGAGCTATGGAATGAATTAGGCTATGGCAATACAGCATCTATTTTTACAACAACTGAAATTCCAATTGCAATTTGTGTGTTAATCTTAATTGCAAGTATGATTTATATAAAAAATAATAAGTTGGCGTTTTTCTTAGCGCAAACTATTATTTTATGCGGCTTTATTATTTGTTAACCACTTTATTTCTGGGTTTTTATGGATTGTCTTAGTTGGTTTAGGC
>CAIZLI010000059.1 GCA_903933765.1 uncultured Bacteroidota bacterium | reverse complement strand
TTTTCAATTTTAAGGCCATTCATGTTATTTTTTATATTGGACCCCCCTTAAAACCCTCAAACTCACCCCAATTACTTAACTTTGGCACGCCTATTGAGTATAGGAAATAACACAATTATCAAGCAGGAATATGTTGCAAATTATAAGTAAATTATTTGGAGGTTCTAAAAGTGAAAAGGACGTCAAAAAAATAGACCATTTGGTGGCTGTTATTAACGGCCATTTCAATAGCTATAAAACCCTTTCCAACGATGAATTAAGAGCTAAAACCACAGAATTTAAGGCTAGGATTAAAGCCTATTTAGCTGATTCTGACAGTCAAATAGAAGCCCTTCAAGCCGAGGCGGAAGCCCTGCCCATCAGCGATTTTATGGGTCGAGATGGCTTATATGAACAAGTGGATTTACTTAAAAGAGAAAAAGACAGCACCTTGGAAAAGGTGCTTTGGGACATTTTGCCAGAAGCCTTTGCGGTAGTCAAAGAGGCAGCCCGTAGATTTACTGAAGAAGAGGAGTTAGTGTCAACGGCTACCCAATTGGACAGGGACTTATCTGTTAGAAAAGAATATATCAATATTAAGGGTAACCAGTCGGTATTCCAAACTACTTGGAAGGCGGCAGGCACACCCATAACTTGGAATATGGTGCACTATGATGTGCAGTTATTAGGGGGTATTGTTTTACACCAAGGTAAGATTGCCGAAATGTCAACGGGGGAGGGTAAAACTTTAGTATCTACTTTACCCGCTTATTTAAATGCTTTAGCAGAAGAAGGAGTGCATATTGTAACCGTGAACGATTACTTGGCTAAAAGAGATAGCGAATGGAATGGTACTTTGTTTGAGTGGTTGGGTATTACTGTAGATTGTATTGATAAACATCAACCCAATTCAGAAGAGCGTCGTAATGCCTACCGAGCTGGAATTACTTACGGTACGAATAATGAATTTGGATTTGATTATCTAAGAGATAATATGGTGCATACACCAGAGGAGATGGTGCAACGTAAACATCATTACGCCATGGTGGATGAGGTAGATAGTGTATTAATTGATGATGCGCGAACACCTTTAATTATTTCTGGTCCTATTGGACATCAAACCGGTGAGCAACAATTTTTTGAATTGAAACCAAGAATTGAAAAATTGGTTGAAATGCAAAAGAAAACGGTGAACCAATTTTTGATTGAGGCTAAAAAGAAAATAGCAGAAGGCAACGATGATCCTAAGGATGGCGGAAAGGCTTTGTTCACCGCATTTAGAGGCTTGCCTAAAAACAGCGCTATTATTAAATACTTAAGTGAGCCAGGGGTTAGAGTGAAATTGCAAAAAGCAGAAAATTATTATTTAGCAGATCAGCAAAAAGAAATGGCACATGTAGATGCTGATTTATTTTTCCATATTGATGAAAAAAATAATTCTGTAGAACTAACCGATAAAGGCTTACAATTAATTACCAAGCAAGGAGAAGATCCGAATTTCTTTTTGCTGCCCGATATTAGTGTGGCTTTAAATGCGATTGATCATAACGCAAATTTAAATGCAGAAGAAAAGTTTCAACAAAAAGAAACTATTATTACTGAATATAGTATTAAGGCCGATCGTATTCACACAGTGAATCAATTATTAAAAGCCTATACTTTATTTGATAACGATGTGGAATATGTAGTCATTGAAGGACAAGTAAAAATTGTAGATGAGCAAACAGGTCGTATAATGGAAGGGCGCCGTTATTCTGACGGATTACACCAAGCCATTGAGGCCAAGGAAAATGTAAAAATTGAAGCAGCTACACAAACTTATGCAACGATTACTTTGCAGAACTTTTTTAGAATGTACCATAAGTTAGCGGGTATGACCGGTACTGCAGAAACAGAGGCTTCAGAGTTTTGGAGTATTTATAAATTAGATGTGGTTTCTATTCCTACTAATATTCCAGCCATTAGAAAAGACGAGCAAGACTTAGTATACAAAACCAAGCGTGAAAAACTAGGGGCAGTCATTGAGGCGATTGTTGAATTAAGAGATCAAGGCCGACCCGTTTTATGCGGTACTACTTCTGTAGAAGTGAGTGAGTTATTAAGTAGAATGTTGCGTCAACAAAATATTCCACACAATGTATTAAACGCCAAACAACATGCGCGAGAAGCGCAAGTGGTGGCGGAAGCAGGTTTGACTGGCGCAGTAACCATTGCCACTAACATGGCAGGTCGTGGAACCGATATTAAATTAAGCCCTGAAGTAAAAGCGGCTGGTGGTTTAGCCATATTGGGTACCGAGCGTCATGAGTCTCGTCGTGTAGACAGACAATTACGTGGACGTGCAGGTAGACAAGGAGATCCTGGATCTTCTCAATTCTTTATTTCTTTGGAAGATGATTTAATGCGCATGTTTGGAAGTGAGCGTATTGCCAAGGTAATGGACTTTGCGGGATATAAAGAAGGGGAAGTGATTCAACACAGTATGATTACAAAATCGATTGAGCGCGCCCAGAAAAAAGTAGAGGAAAATAACTTTGGAGTAAGAAAGCGTTTATTAGAATATGATGATGTAATGAACAAGCAAAGAACTGTGATTTACAAAAAAAGAAATCATGCTTTGTTTGGAGAAAGACTAGCCTTAGATTTAGACAATGCCTTTTATCAAGTGATTGATGGAGTAGTTGCGCATTACAAATTGAACAACGATTACGAAGGCTTGAAATTATCCTTAATTGTTCAGACAGGTTTTGATACTAAAATAACGCAAGAGGAATTTAAGTCGGCTAATGATAATACCTTGGTGGAACTAGTATATCAAGAAGCCATTGCGCATTATGAGTACAAGAAAAAGGAAATGATGAAGCAAAGCATTCCTGTTTTCAAAAATATTAGAAAAAACCAAGGCGCTCATATTGAGAACGTGATTGTACCTGTGAGTGATGGAAAAATTGCCTACAATGTACTTGTGAACTTAGATAAAAATGTAAGTACAGAAGGTGCAACCTTGGTAGCGCAAGCAGAAAAAAATATTTCCTTAAGTTTTATTGATGATGCATGGAAAGAACATTTAAGAGCCATGGATGATTTAAAACAATCGGTGCAAACAGCTACATACGAACAAAAAGATCCGCTGGTTATTTATAAAATGGAAGCTTTTGAATTATTTAGAAAAATGGATTTAGAGATCAATCAAAAGCTAGTTCAATTTTTATGTCATGCGCATTTACCTTTAGAAGATGCGGTGAAAGAAGGGCGTCAACAAAAAACAGACTTAAGTAAATTAAGTGCGAATAGGACAGAGGACGCGGTGGGCAATGCTTACAACGATCCTAGTGATATAAAGCAAGCGCCTATTCAAGTGGGTCCTAAGACAGGACGCAACGATCCTTGTCCTTGTGGTAGTGGAAAAAAATTCAAAGCTTGTCATGGAAAAGATGTTGCTTAATAAATACATCGACCATACTATTTTAAAACCCACTTGTTTAGTGTCGGACATTGAGAAATTATGTGCTGAAGCTAAGCAGTTCGATTTTGCAGCAGTATGTGTGCCTCCTAATTTTGTGAAATTAGCCAAAGAAAAATTAGTGGGTTCTACTGTACAAGTAGCCACCGTTATCGGATTTCCTTTTGGTTACAGTGCCACCGAAGCAAAAATTGCAGAAATTATTTTAGCCATGGTGGATGGTGCCGATGAATTAGACGTGGTAGCAAATATCTCTGCTATAAAAAATGGAGACTGGTCTGCTATAGCAGATGAAATCAATCATATCAT
>CAIZLI010000058.1 GCA_903933765.1 uncultured Bacteroidota bacterium | reverse complement strand
TGGCGTTTGTGTTATCAAATAGGTGGGGTACTTGGATTTTTTCTTTTGATATTGCGTGTTAAAGTAGCAGAGTCATTTATGTTTGAATCAGTGAAGTTATCAAAGTTAGAAAAGGGCAATTTTTTTATGTTTTTTCAGAATAAGAAAAGATTTGTAAAATACATTACAGCAATTTTAATTGGCCTTCCTACTTGGTTTGTGATTGGAGTATTAATTAATTATAGTAATAAATTTGCCAGCTCCTTGTATGGCATTAATTTAATTGATTCTGGAAGATCAATCATGTTGGCTTATATAGGCATTGCTACTGGTGATTTATTGATTGGTTATGTGAGTCAATATTTTAAAAGTCGAAAAAAGGCATTGATGCTTTTTTATATTTTAAGCATCATCGGCATGATTTTGTTTTTCAGTCCATTTAATAATAATGATAGCCGCATGTATTTAATATGTGCTTTCTTGGGCTTTAGTACCGGGTACTGGGCAATATTTAATCAAATGGCAGCCGAACAGTTTGGTACTAATTTGCGTGCCACTGCTGCAACGACCATACCCAATATGGTACGCGGCGCTTTACCCTTAATTAATTTTTTATTCTTAGATATATTACAAAAAAAATTAGGTTGGGATATTTTGCAAAGTGGCATGTTAACGGGATCTATAGTAATGGTGATTACCTTAATTGCTTATTTCTTTACGGAAGAAACTTATCATAAGGATTTGGATTATATGGAACACGACAATCCACTTCCTTAGTTTTAAACCTGTATGCGTTTATTATTTATTCGTTTTTCGTCCATTGGAGACATTGTTTTAACTACGCCAGTGATACGTTGTGCAAAACAACAAATTCCTGGGGTTGAAATACATTTTTTGACCAAGCTTTCCATGAAGGAAGTGACTGAAGCGAATCCTTACATTGATCATTTTCATTATTTGGATCAAGATATCAATGCAATTATCCCCGCTTTAAAAAAGCAGTCCTTTGATGCAGTGATTGATTTGCATCATAACCAACGTACTTGGAGAATAAAGCGCGCATTGGGGGTAAAAGCCTTTAGCTATAAAAAATTAAGCATCCAAAAAATTATCCTCACCACCTTAGGTATTGATTTACTCAAGAAAGAACATATCACCAAGCGTTATATGGATACAGTTAAATCATTGGGTGTGGTAGACGATGGGAAGGGATTAGATTATTTTATCCCAAGTCATACCAAACCAGTCATCGATGATCTACCTGAAAATTTTAAATCAGGTTATGTTGGTTTGGTGATTGGCGCTTCGTACTTCAATAAAAAAATGCCCCTTGAAAAATTAAAGGCGTTAATTGCATCCATTCAATTACCCATTGTATTAATTGGCGGTCCGGATGACAAAGAAGTAGGCGTGGCCTTGCAACAATCATTTGGGGATCACGTATTTAATGCGTGCGGTAATTATCGCATCAATGAATCAGCGCTTTTTGTGAAGCATGCCCAATATGTTGTTTCGCATGATACCGGTTTTTTACATATTGCCTGTGCCTTTAATAAACCAACAGTGACGATATGGGGAGCTACTACACCTGCATTACAGTTTTCGGCTTTGTACCCTTCAAATTCTGACAGCCCTCGTTATGATGCAATCGTACCCAATTTAAAATGCCAACCTTGTGCGAAGCAAGGATCCAATTATTGTCCCAAAGGGCACTTTAATTGTATGCAACTTCAAAATACTGATTTGATTGCAGCGAAAGTAAATGCTATTTAATAATACACGCGCATAAAAAAAGCCTTCCACCCAATTATTGGCGGAAGGCTTTTTTTATAATCCTTGAACAATTATAAAGTTTTCAAAACGTCATTCATGTTACGCACAGCGTCTGCGCTTTTGTTGAATGCTGCTTGTTCGTCTGCAGATAAATCCATAGGAACAATCTTTTCCCAGCCATTCTTTCCAATTACTACAGGAACGCCTAAGCAAATGTCGGATTGGCCATATTCGCCATCCAAGCTTACGCAACAGGTAAATAATTTCTTTTCATCACGTACAATGCTTTCCACTAATGCCGCTCCTGCAGCTCCTGGTGCATACCAAGCGGATGTGCCTAATAATTTTGTAAGTGTTGCACCGCCTACCATGGTATCGTTAATGATGGTTTGTTGTTGTGCTTCATCTAAGAACTTGGTTACAGGAATGCTATTCCAAGTGGCGTGCTTAATTAAAGGAATCATGGTGGTATCACCGTGACCGCCTACCACCAATGCATTTAAGTCAGATGGGCTGCAATTTAATGTGGTGCTTAATTGGTATTTGAAACGGGCGCTATCTAAAGTACCACCCATACCTATAATTCTATTTTTTGGTAAACCAGTGGATTGCAATGCTAAGTAGGTCATTGTATCCATTGGGTTACTAATTACAATAATGATGGTGTTTGGTGAATGCTTTAAAATGTTCTCGCAAACTCCTTTTACAATACCCGCGTTCGTGCCAATTAATTCCTCGCGAGTCATACCTGGTTTACGTGGTAAGCCTGAAGTAATAACTACGACATCTGAATTTGCGGTTTTTGAATAATCATTCGTTGATCCAGAAATGCGTGTATCAAAACCCAATAAAGCAGCCGTCTGCATCATATCCTGTGCTTTACCTTCTGCAAATCCCTCTTTAATATCTAATAAAACCAATTCTGTTGCTAATTCTTTACGGGCAATATTATCAGCACATGTAGCACCCACGGCACCTGCACCTACGACTGTAATTTTCATATCTTTTTATTTAAAATAAGTGTTTAATAATTTTACGC
>CAIZLI010000057.1 GCA_903933765.1 uncultured Bacteroidota bacterium | reverse complement strand
TTAGGACGCGTGATTTCAAGGGCATTGTATATTTCTGGTAATACACTTTTTGTTGAAAAATGTACGTCTACAACCGCACCAATAATTTGTTTGATTTTACCTGTTGTTGCCATATAGTTATTTGTTTTTACAACCCCCTTTTAAGAGGCGAAAATGGATTTACTCCATTTCGGCTGCAAAGGTAGTGATTTGCATGTTTATTGCAAAAATTGTACATAGATAATTGCAGCTAAAATTCCCCCTACAATTGGCCCAAATACAGGAATGGCGGCATAAGCCCAATCACTAGGACCTTTCCCCTTGATTGGCAGCACAAAATGCATGATTCTAGGCCCTAAATCTCTGGCCGGATTGATTGCCCAACCGGTTGGTCCACCTATTCCAAAGCCAATTCCAGCCACCAAAAGGGCCACTGGCAAGGCCGAAAAACTGCCTAATTCCACTCCGGCAGACTTAATATGGAAAATGCCTATTACGAAAACAAAGGTGGCAACCGTTTCTACTATGAAATTTTGAGGTAGTCTGCGAATAGACGGCCCTGTCGAAAAACAAGCCAATTGGTCCGCTGGATTTTCGCTTTCATTAAAATGATCCTTGTAAATCATCCATACAACAAAAGCACCTAACATGCTACCTAATAACTGTGCAAGAAGATAGGTTGGAACTAAGGACCAACTAAATTTTCCTGCAGTGGCAAAAGCGATTGTAACTGCCGGATTTAAATGTGCACCACTTGAACTGCTTGTGATATAAACACCCACAAAAACTGCAATGGTCCATCCTAATACGATGGAAATCAATCCTCCGTTATTGCCCTTTGTTTTTGGCAATACGATATTTGCAACAACACCGTTACCAATAATCATCATCATTGAAGTGCCTATGAATTCGGCTAAAAATGGAGTCATAAATTATAATTTAGTCATTTATATATTGGTCATTTGAATTGCTTTTTTCCATCCTTCAATACCTTTTGCTATGTCTGCTTGCGCTAAGATGGGATTAAAAACTTGATCTACCTTCCATTTTGCTGCAATTTCAGTTTCGTCTTTCCAAAAACCAATAGCCAAGCCAGCTAAATACGCTGCACCCAATGCGGTCGTTTCTATGATGGTTGGTCGAATTACTTTTGTGTTTAAAATATTGGATTGAAACTGCATTAATAAATTATTTTTTGTAGCACCTCCATCTACTCTTAATTCTGCAATTGGAATTTGCGCATCGGATTCCATGGCCTTTAAAACATCATAAGTTTGATAAGCGATACTTTCTAATGCAGCGCGTGCAATATGTGCAGCATTGGTTCCTCTTGTGATACCAGTGATGGTGCCCTTGGCATGTTGATTCCAATAGGGGGCACCTAATCCAGCAAATGCAGGCACCATATACACGCCATCGGTGTCCTTTACCTGAGCTGCTAAACTTTCCACTTGGTCGGAATCACGAATGATATTCAATCCATCTCTCAGCCACTGCACCACTGCACCTCCAATAAAAACACTTCCTTCTAATGCATAAAATGTTTTACCATTTCTTTGCAATGCAATGGTGGTTAATAAATTATTTTTTGAAATAAACGCTTTTTCTCCTGTATGCATTAACATAAAACATCCGGTACCATAGGTATTTTTAACCATGCCCGGTGCTGTACAAATTTGTCCAAATAAGGCTGCTTGTTGGTCTCCAGCGATCCCTGCAATTGGAATTTGTTGATTGGTCACCAATAAATCTGTGTGGCCGTATACTTCGCTGCTGCTTTTTACTTCTGGTAAAATAGCTATTGGAATATTAAACAATTCCAATAATGCAGTATCCCATTTTAATTCATGAATATTAAACAGCATTGTTCTAGATGCATTGGTTGCATCTGTGATATGCTGCTTGCCATTGGTCAATTTCCAAACCAACCAACTATCAATGGTACCAAAACAAAGTTCCCCATTTTCGGCTTGCGCCCTTGCGCCATCCACATGATCTAAAATCCATTTTATTTTAGAGGCCGAAAAATAAGCATCAATGATTAGTCCAGTTTTTTCTTGAATAAAAGTTTGCTTGCCTTCTTGTTTTAATTGGTCACAAAAATCTGCAGTCCTTCTATCCTGCCAAACAATGGCATTGTAAATTGGCATACCTGTTAGCTTATTCCAAACAACGGTGGTTTCTCGTTGATTGGTGATACCAATGGCTGCAATGTCAAACTTGTCTTTGCCATGCTTTGATATCACTTCGGAAGCGACACCAATTTGAGTACTCCAAATTTCCATTGGATCATGTTCTACCCAACCTGGTGATGGAAAGATTTGTGTAAATTCTTTTTGGGCGGTAGCAATAATAAGCCCTTCTTGGTCAAATAAAATAGCACGACTACTCGTGGTACCTTGATCCAGTGCTAAAATGCATTTTGGCATGATGACAATTTTAAAATCTGAAACTGGCTTCTACCTTTTGGCTTTTAACCAATTTTCAGGATCAAAATATACTGCTTTTTCATTACAAATAGAGAATAAAACGGCCCCTTCCCCGTCTAAATTAATGCCCGAACGGCCTATCACAGTGCCAGCCTTGACTTCTTGTCCATTGCTCACAGATGCACTACTAAGGCAAGAAAATGCTGTAAAGTATTTACCATGTTTAATTAAAACTGTTTTGTCTCCATTGACATCTCCTACATAAACTACGATTCCATTGGCCACACTTTTTACTGTGGTGCCTTTTGGAACAGCCAATTCAATACCATCACTTTTACGATCTAATTTAGTACCTGGAATACTCTCTACTCCAAAATGAATATTGACAATTCCAGTAGCCACAGGCCAAGGAAGTCCGCCTTTGTTATTTTCAAAAGAAATGGATGTCTCTCTACCCTCTTCTGTAGTTTCTAGTGCCGAATAAGGACGATTACTTGAGGTACTTTTTAAGCCGCCTTCCACCTTACTCACATTTGGAGTTGACTTTGTCTTCTCTTCATTTGAAGGGGTTGTTTTATTATTGGCAACATTGGCTGCTTTTAATTTAGCTAGACGGTCATTCTCTCTTTTTACAGCTTCCTGCATTTCTCTTTTGATGACCGCTGCGATCGCTGCCTGCATCTTTCTTCTTTGTGCCTCTTTTTGTCTTACCTGTGTGGTGATTTCTTGCTCCTTATTTTTTAATTGTTTCACCACTTTGTCCTGCTCCTTTCTATCATCCTGCAATACTTTTAATTGAACAGTTTGCGCAGAAAGGGTTTTGATACGATCCTCTTTATTCTCACTTAGAATATTGATTTTAGATTTCAAATTATTTTCGGATAGACCGATGGCCATCGCCTGAGTTTCTCTATTCTGACGATAGCTTTTTAAATAAGTAATCCTTTTGACTGCATCATTAAAACTGCCTGCAGAAAATAAAAAATTAAGGTACTCGTATCCACTTCTGCTTTGATAAGCGAATACAATACTTTTAGCATACCTATATTTTAAAGTATCTAATTCGTTATTCAAACGCTTAACATCTTTTTGGTTGCTCAGAATAGCAGCATCAAGCACTTTAACCTGCTTAGCGATACCATTGATCAAAGCCTGTCTTTTTGAAATCTTATTTCTTATCAGTGCCAATTGTGCTAATGAACTTTTTTTATTATTCTTAGTTTGATCTAATAATCTATTTAAATCATCTAATTCTCTTTGTAAAGTCTGCGCTTGTTTTTGCAAATCGTCTCTTGAATTACCATTTTGGGCATTGGCATCATTCAAGCAACAGGCTATACAAATACAGATAAGGATTGACCATTTTTTAAGCATAGGATTCGTTTTTCACTTTATTATTTTCGTCTGCCTGTTTTAGGAATAGTAAAAGTGTATTTCAAAGGTTCATCAAAATTAAATTCCTTGATTTCCATCCCAATATCCAATTTGGTTTGTGCATTAATTGAAATTGTTCTGTATAGCGGGAACTGTGTATTTTTCACTAAAGTGTGTTGACTGTAATTGATATCACAGGTTCTGTGTTTTGTGGCATCCACATCGTCTAACTTTAACTGAATCAATTTCGTATTGTCCTCGCTTAGGATGATTAAATTTTTGAATAATTTTCCTATTAAACTTACCTGAAGTCTTTCATTCATCACTTTATAAGAAATGAAATCTGTGCTATCCATAAAAATTGGATTACCTATCACCAAGTCTTCGATGGTATGATAATTTAATGGAATTTTTACCACTTCTTGTAAATAAGATAATGGGTGTCTTTCTGTTTTTTTAGATAATGGGAAGATCAAGACAATACTGTCTTTGTTGATAAATGCTTTTAAACCAATCACGCCCATCGCACCTCTGATCGTGATGTACATGCAGCTATCTTTCTGAATGCTTAAATTAGCGATATAACTGTCTTTATTCTTACTAGTCTCGTAATCCATTTTCAACTTCGCATTCATCGTATTGAAACGAATCTTAGTATTGGCAATATTGTTGACAATACCCTTTACCATTAATACAGAATCTAGTCTTGCTTTTTCTGCCAATGCTGCAGAGTCTGGTACATCTTTAACTGCCAATGCATTTTGAATCACTTGTACCTTTTTGACATTCGCACATGCTGCAGTTAAAAGGAACAAAATCAAATAAAAACAATGTTTTACAATTCGCATGTGGTGGTTTTATATTTTACCTGTATGCCCAAATCCTCCCTCACCTCTTTGGGTTGTCTCCA
>CAIZLI010000056.1 GCA_903933765.1 uncultured Bacteroidota bacterium | reverse complement strand
TATATTTTATTTTTTTCATATTTAGAAGTCCCAATTTTTTACAAGAACTTTTTTCAATAGTTAAAAAGGATTCACGTAATTTCGACCAAATTTTTTTTAATGCGCAATCTCCCCCTTGCTGCGTTTGTTTTGCTTTTGTCTTTTTGTTCAAACACTTTATTTGCACAAGCTACTAGCAATACAATCGAACCCAATTCAACTAATAACATTGTTAAGTCTAGTAACAACGGTAAATTAAATTACAGTTACCGAAAACTTGCAAACAATCATTTTAGTGTTGAAGTCATTTTCAAAAACGATCAGTTCATTTACAAGCAAGAGATAGACACTTTGCAAATTCACTCTGCAGAAGCTTTTACATTGTTAAAACAAGACCTTCAAAATGCTTTGACTGCTTTGCAAAATGCAAATAGCAACTTTAAAATCGAACGTGCTAATTATTTTCTTTCTTGCAATGACACAGGCGTGTCCGGATTATTTATTGTCTTAACAAACAAGGCAGGTAATATCAATACTTCTAATACTAAATTTCAAATTAAAGTTTTGCTTGAGTGGTTGAACACAATAGAGTTCGGAAAAAGCTAAGCAGAAAAAATACTAGATAATATAAAAAGGCCTCGAATATTCGGGGCCTTTTTTATTAAAACTTATTTCAACAATTCTTCTATCGTTGGTGCAAAATATTGATGCTCTAATACATGTATTTTTTGCGCGACTGTCGCTGGTGTATCTGTGGCATCGATGCTACATTTTTTTTGAAGTATGATATCGCCTTCGTCATAATTTGCATCTACCCAATGAATGGTAATGCCTGTTTCTTTTTCTCCGGCAGCAACCACCGCTTCGTGCACATGTGATCCATACATCCCTTTGCCGCCATAATTTGGTAACAATGCTGGATGAATATTAATAATACCTCTAGCAGTATTGACTTTTCCATTCACCACACTTGAATCTATTTTCATTCCAGGCTGATACGCGTTCACCAAGACCGCTGGTACTTTCCATAAAAAGCCGGCCAATACAATAAAATGGATATCTGCATTGTGCAGGCTTTCTACATAGCCGGTGGATGCAAATTCTGCTTTATTGATCATCAGGGTTGGAATCCCCTTTGATTCTGCGATATCCAAGACACCTGCGCCCGGCACATTGCATACAATTAATGAGATTTTTATGCGCGTAGTCTTATTTTCAAAGTATTCGATGATCTTTTTAGCATTGCTGCCTGCCCCAGAAGCAAAAATTGCCACGTGAATCGGGCTAGATGAAGTTGAAAGATTAGTTCCCGAAGTTTCAGATCCCATGGTGGCTCCCATAGTTGAAGGCCCTCCGCTCAATCTGCCCCAAATTCTACCCAAATAACCCTTAAAAAAGGAAAACTGCCCTGTCAGAAAACTCACGAAAATCACCGAAATTGGCCATAAAATGGTCAATAATAGGGGATAAATGAGCCAATATGCCGCATTTTTCTCCAAAAACACCAAATTTAGGATTTGCTTATTTAGGTACCCGCTCAAGCTTCCTCCCAAGGCAAATGTGGTCATGATTAACCAAAATTGTACTTGGCCAACCCCCCATTTTTGCTGTAATTTATTAATACTTTTCATAATATATGCGCTAATAACTGTGAAAATCGGCTCTCAAAAGCCATCATTCCTCTTCAAACCTCAAAAATCCCCCCTCAAAACCCAAAATCTCCTCCAATTCAAGGCCCCGAAGGTCCTCTTTTTTTCCAATTTCCACTACAAGATTAAACAAAATTTATAGCGTTAAGTTGGATGCTTACAATTTTATGACATTCGTCATCCAAAATCCTTCCACCCAATTGAAACTCAATCATTAAAAAGAAAAAAAAACTTGCAATAAACGAGCATTTTAATGCGTTTCTTAGTTAATTTTGCGTCCGTTAAAGGATATTTTTCCACACTTGACACTGTTCGTGTATATGACAACTTTAAGAAACCTAGCTAAGATCGTTACGATCTTCTTATTTATCACCTTTAGTGCTGCTATA
>CAIZLI010000055.1 GCA_903933765.1 uncultured Bacteroidota bacterium | reverse complement strand
TACACACTTTAAAATAGTTAATTAAGTGTCCGAAACAATTCATTTACTGCCAGATCATATTGCCAATCAAATTGCGGCAGGCGAAGTCATACAAAGACCCGCCAGTGCTGTCAAAGAATTATTGGAAAATGCAGTAGATGCAGAGGCGACAGAAATTCGATTGATTATCAACGAAGCGGGCAAATCTTTGATTCAGGTGATTGACAATGGCAAGGGCATGTCCGAAAAGGATGCTCAAAATGCATTTGCTAGGCATGCAACTAGTAAAATAAGTGTGATTGAAGACTTATTTGAAATTCGCACAATGGGATTCAGAGGCGAGGCCTTAGCGTCTATTGCTGCGGTGGCGCAGGTACAATTAAAAACGAAAAGACCAGAAGACGAGGTTGGTACAGAGGTATCCATTGAAAATAGCAAAGTGATTTCGACTGCTCCAGTGGCTACACCAGTGGGCACCAGTATCAGTATGAAAAATTTATTTTTCAACGTACCTGCCAGAAGAAATTTTTTAAAAAGTAATTCAGCAGAACTTAAACATATACTAGAAGAATTTACCAGGGTGGCATTGGCTTTTCCTGAGATCTATTTTAATTTACATAACAATGGTCAAGAAGTCTACCATTGGGATGCAGGCAGCTTTAAGCAAAGAGCGATTCAAGTATTAGGCAATCATTATCAAAGTAAATTAGTGCCCGTAGGAGAACATACAGACTACCTAACCATCTCTGGATTTGTTGGCAAACCAGAAACTGCAAAAAAAACAAGAAGCGATCAATACTTTTTTGTCAACAGAAGATTCATTAAGAGCGCCTACTTACACCATGCCATTGCCAATGCATTTGAAGGCCTCATTGCGAAAGATAGTTTCCCTAGTTATATTTTATACATCGATGTTGATCCGTCTAAAGTGGATATCAATGTACATCCTACGAAGCAAGAAATTAAATTCGAAGACGATAAAATTATTTATGCATTTGTTCAAGCAGCTGTAAAACATGCTTTGGCTCAGTTTAGTATTGCACCCTCTTTAGATTTTTCTTTAGCTGCCGATATTCAACAATTGGATGCGATTCAAAAACCTTTTTCGGATAGTCAAGTGCAAGAGACATCAAGAAAGTCATTGTATGAAGGGTTTACTCAAAAAAATCAAGCCCATTTTATTCCAAAAACAGGGCAAGCAGGACAACAGGATTGGAAAGGTTTTTTTACTGACTTACCTAGTGCAAACCAGGAATTCATTGTGAAACCCTCTTCTATGGGTTTATATAAGGAAGACGAATCTTTGTCTGTTCCCGAAGATGCTTTTTTGATGCAGCTCCATCAAACCTATATCATCGCACCTACCAAAAGTGGTTTGATAATTATACATCAACAATTAGCACACGAAAGGGTTTTATACGAAAAATACCAAAAAGCAAGTGCTCAACCACATGCCACTCAAAAAAGTTTATTTCCAGTGGTCATGGAACTAAGTGCAAGTGACGCTGTTTTGTTAGAAGAGATGGTGGAAGACTTAGCCAATATTGGATATGAAATAGAAGCCTTTGGTCAAAATAGTTTTATCATACAAGGTATTCCAGCAGACGTGCTTGCAGGTAATGAAAAAAATGCCATTGAACTTTTATTAGAACAGTTTAAACATTTTAGTGCCGATTTGAAATTCAGCAAAAGAGAAAAATTAATTCGATGTATGGCAAGACAAATGGCCATCAAAGCAGGGCAAAATTTAGGGCAGAAAGAAATGCATAGCCTAATTGAATCACTCAGCGAATGCGATATTCCCAATAACACCGCGTCTGGCGCACCTACCTTCATTGAATTCAATGAGGCTTATTTAGATCGATTGTTTAGTAAGTAAGAACTACATTCCTTTTGTCACCTTGGTTAAATAAGTTTCAACCGCTCTTCTAACTTGAGCGCTTGATGGACTCATATGGTTCGCAACCAAAACCGAGAAATAAAGTTTTTGTTGTTTAGGTGTATAGATGAACCCACTCAATGCAACCTGTCCACCCAAGGTGCCGGTCTTAGCATAGATGGTGCCTGGGAAATTTTTATAGTAAGCCGCAATGGTACCTTCTCCACCTTTTTCAAAAATATTTTTTACGCGGGTTTCACCAAATTTGGCTTGCATCTGTTTTAAAATAGCAATATAATTTTCGGGCGTATTTAAATTATAGCGACTCAATCCACTGCCGTCCACCCAACGCATTTTTTGTGGCAAATCTGCAAAAAATAATTTCTTTGCACTATCAATCAATGCTGCGTCATCCATTTTACCAAACAATTGCGCACTTGCCATTAACACAATTTGATCGGCATAAAAATTATCGCTACGCAACATCATGATCTTTAACAAGCTATCTGTTGATACCGTTTTAATGGTCTTGAAAGGAATAGATGTAAGTGTACTGTTTTTTTGAAAGCTAATTTTTTTGCCTAAGGTGTCACTTAACAATTCAAGTGCTTTTACCATTGGCACATCTTCTTGGCTAAATGGAACTTGAAAATATTTGCTTTTATTAGTTTCGTTTGTCGCGAAAAAGTGATTCCCTAGCCTATTTCTTGACCAGTTTTTTTCCTCCGCTTTGTCTAAGTCAACAAGATCTTTAAAAAAGTAGAAAGGCTTAATAGCCTCTAATTTTTTATTGCTTTGGTAAAAATGTACCACGTTGCCATAAATAGGCATCCTGCTTCTTTCTGGTTGGTAATCTTCTGCATAATCAGCCCAAGACCAGCCACTTCCAAATACTTCAAATTGATCTTGATGATTGCCAATTACAACAACCTGCTTGTTTGTGTTTTTTATCTTATCCACCACAGGCTGATAACTAAATTCTGGATGCATAAAACTAGGATCGCCCAATGGCATCAAAAATAAAGTATCCGCATTTTCTGCCATCTTCCATCCTGGCAAAGAATCTCCTAAAAATTGTAAACCTAAATACGTCGCCAAAATTTTTATATTGCTGGCAGGGGTAAAATAATGGTCGCTCTGGTATTTTGATAGCCACTGTCCTTTTGAATCATTATAAACAGCTATGCCAACATGTGCTCCTTTAACGCCTTCAGAATTGAGCAATGTTTTTTGTGCTTGACGCACAGAACATGCGCTTAAAACCATTGCAATTGCTGCAACAATAAATAGAATTTTAAACCAAGTCTCAAACTTAAAGTTTGTTATTCTCTTTCTAAAGCTCTTAGCCATCTTTCTGGGATTTCGTTATTAGAAGCAACTAAATAATCCTTGTAACTACAAGGCATCCATTCTTCATTGTGCAATTTCATCCACCACCTTCCTGTACTTTTACTTTGTAAAAATTGTGTATCGATATCTGAAAAAGCAATATGAAATTCTTTAAAACGATCAAGTGCAGTAAGTGGTGCTTCTTTTTTACCACGATGCACGCCGTCAATGATATACCAGATCATTTGTGCCATTTGTATGGCTGTTAATCCATGATGATCTAGTTCCGCCTGGTATCCAAACAAACCAATTGAACTTGTCTTCCAACTCATCCCTGCGTATTGCATTAACACACAAGCTTCTTCTCCGTTAAACCCATTGGATGTAATGATATTAGCAGGCGCTTGTGCATGTTGAATCGCGCTAATATCAAAACTCATCATATGACTATCTCTAATGACTGGCTCCATTTCTTCGATACCCTCACGTACCACGCCCAGTCTAAAACAATCAAACCTGAGCTTATCAATTGTTTCAAGCATATGCGGATGCATAAAATAACTTTGGAAACCGATATGCGCATAATGGTTTAAATGATTCGGTAAACCCGTAAATAATTCTTCTAAAAAATGATCCGATGGTAAACGCGCCTCTAGATCTAGATCGATTTTAGCATCTGCTACCACAGCATTCACTAAAGTTGGAATCGCTGTATACGCATGGTATTGAGGTAAAGTGAGGTCATGAGATCCACCCATGATCACTACTTTTTTATTTTGTAAAATCAATTCTGCAATCACAGTTCTTAATGCTGCATAACTATCTTGAATGGATTGTCCAAGTTTTACGTTTCCTAGATCTGCGATTGTGACTTGAGCATGCCAATAATATAAATTGTATAAAGCTGCTCTAACTGCATTGGCAGCTTCAAAACCATTTAATGCAAACCCTGCACCCCTGCATTCGCCTGCACCAATCAATACGATATCAGCGTCCTTGATATCTGGTAGTTGATTTTCATAAGATTTAATATGCTTTCCAAGCTGGGTATCACGGTAACCTTCGTCTTTTGATAAGAAAGACAGGTTAATAGGTTCTACAAAGTCTTGGATAGAGGACAGTGACATGGGCTAAAATTATCTATAAATACTAACGCAAAATTTGCCCAAAGATTGCGTAAAGGGGTATTAATCTTGGAATTTATAGCCTACACCCCTCATAGAAATAAAGTGTTTTGGGTGCTTGGGGTCCATTTCGAAGTACTTTCTAAAATTCAATATGAAATTATCGATGGTTCTGGTATTTGGAAATACTTGGTAGCCCCAGACCAATTGTAGGATTTTTTCCCTTGTGACCACCGTATTTTTTTGTTCTATGAGTAATTTCAATAACAACAATTCTCTTTTAGTAAGGGTGATTTTTTGCCCAGATGCAAGCAATACCTCTGAAGCATTGAAATCGATACGATGTCCTTTAAATTGGTAGAGATCAATTTGAGGTGTGGTCTTAGCCTGCTGCACCTGCTTCTGAATCAATTTAGCAACCCTCAAAAGCAACTCTTCTAAATTAAATGGCTTGGTTAAATAATCGTCGGCTCCCAATTTTAATCCCTGCACCCTATTTGAACTTGTATTTTTTGCACTTAAAATTAAAATAGGTGTTTGGTTATTGTTCAAACGCAGTCGTTCTGTAATGCTAAAACCATCTAAGGAAGGCAACATGATATCCAAAATGATTAAATCATAATGAGCGGACTGAATTTGTTTTAAAGCCTCCGCACCATCATATGCAGAGTCTACCTCATAACCCTCCATCTCTAAATTCAGCTTCAAAGCCTCGTGTAGATGCTCTTCGTCTTCCACCAATAAGATGCTATGTTTTTGCATGATTAATCTGCCTTGAATTGGACCACAAAAATACTTCCTTTAGGTTGATTTGGCTTGACGAAAATTTGGCCAGCATGGAATGTGACAATTTTTTTACATAAATAAAGTCCCAACCCTGTTCCTTTAGTCGTTCTCGTTTGTTCAGCACCTACTCTGTAAAATTTATCAAATACTTTGGACCTTTCTTCTGCTAAAATACCAATACCTAGATCTTTAACGCTTAGCTCAATGTCTTTTCCGACTAAATGCAAGTCTATAAAAATATCGGTCTCTGGCGATGCATATTTATTCGCATTGTCTAACAAATTATTGATCATCAACTGCAATAATAAAGGTTCCCCTTGTAGTTGAATGGATGCATCAATTGAAGCAATACATTTTTTATTAGCGTATCGTTCTTCAAAGGATTGTATACATTGTATCGCAATGATTGAAAGATCTACTAATTGTTTGCTATTTTCATATTGCCCCATTTCAAATTGGGATGCTAATAAAATATTATTACAGAGCGCGTCTAATCGTCTTGTTTCTTTAAGTGTATTCTGAATTAAATGTTGTTGTTGCTCTGGTTGTAAATCTCTTTTTACAATCGTTTCTAAATTTAATTGTGTGACCGCAATGGGTGTTTTGAGTTCATGCGTCACCGCCATCATAAAATTTTGTTGTAAGGTCGAATATTTTAATTGCTTTAACAATGAACGGTACACATAAATGGCACCTAAAAGGAATAACAATAAAAAGGTCAAACCCTCCCCAATGTATTGTTTTGTTTTTCTGGCAGCAAAGGCCTCAATGTTTGCAATATGCTGTTGATCTATTTGTCCTTTTGCAGTAAGGGTTTCAATTTTTGTGGCAGTCAACAATTCATTTTGTTGAACCAACGCCACATACCACCAAATAAAGGCAGCGACCATATAAGTTAGGAATAACCAATAAATGATTCTGACCCATACTAATTTTGATATGGTAAATGGCATGCGCATCTTATAAAGTAGCTTTTTCTATTCGAATGCCTGTAGATAAAATATTTTGAAGCGGGTCTTCGCGCATTGTATGCTTGATGATAAAAGTATGCATACCGTATTTTAATTTAACTGGATTGGTATACAATGCAATGCGTTGATCATAAATATCATCCATCCCAGTGCCTAGCCAACCTTTTTGATCATCCGCTAAATTTAAATTGAATGTTTCGGTTTGTGCTTTTTCACCAGCACTACTATGACTTAGTTCAACCCAAATATTTTTATAATGATAGGCATTGTGATGTCTGATGACAAATATTACTTTATATAACTGATTTGTATCGGTGATATTGAATAAGTATTTTTCTGGCTTTGCACTATTCCATTGATGTTCTGGATGGATTGTATTTTGTTCAGACAAGGGTATTGTTTGACATGCAGTTATGCTCAATAAAAAATAGATACCAAATACGATACGATAAAACTTCCCCATTTATAACACGTTTAAGATTTGTTCTTTCGCTTTTTCTAATTCGTCTTTCATTACAATCACTGCTTTTTGAATATCTACATCATTGGCCTTAGACCCAGTGGTATTGATCTCTCTGCCCATCTCTTGTAAAACAAAAGATAATTTTTTTCCTTTATTGGGATCTTTTTCGGCAAGGATAGATTTAAAATAAGCACAGTGGTTGGTTAAACGAACACGCTCTTCTGAAATATCAATTTTCTCGATATAATAAATCAATTCTTGTTCTAGACGGTTATTGTCATACTTGTCTGGTCCAACATTTTGTTCTAACAATTTAATCAAGCCATCTTTGATTTTAGTTCTTCTATTTGGCTCAAGCAAGGCAATCGCAGCCTGTTGTGCTTCAATTCCGGCAACACGTTCTAACAAATCTAATTCGATTGATTTTCCTTCCTCCTGTCTATGGATATTTAATAAATCAATCGCTTGTTTAAGTAAACTAAAAATGGCTAGTTTTTCCTCTTCTGATAAAACTTCATTGGTAGAAGACACCACATCCGGCATTTTCAGCAAAGTGCTCAAAATATTTTCCTTGCCAATGCCTAATTCATCTGCTAGTTCAACAATGGGTTGGTAATAGGACTTTGCTAATTCTTTATTGATATTCACCGGCTTTGAAGCGCCATTGGATCTAACGGCAATAGAACACTCTACACTACCTCTAAATAAGTGCTCATTTAATGTATTTCTGATTTCAACTTCTATTGGTTTTAAGATGGATGGAATATTTAAACGAACATCGAATTGCTTTCCGTTTAAAGACTTGACTTCCACCAAAAGTGTTTTGTCATTGAATGCCATTTCTGCCCTTCCGTAACCCGTCATTGAATACAACATAAGTATACCATTATTTAGTCCATAAAGGTATTAAATTATGAGCTTGCAAGCGCTAAAGTTTGTACTTTAGCGAAGATTTTAGCCCATGTACGACAAAGCACAAATACAAGCATTACAACAAACTACAAAGCAGTTTTTAGCGACGCCTTTAAGCATTGATTTAACGACTTTAAAAAAGGTATTACAATTTCATGAATACCAATATTATGTTGTCAACGAGCCCTTAATAAGCGATTATGAATATGATCAGCTCTATCAAGCCTTATTGACTATAGAAAACGCCGATCCTTCATTGATTACCCCTGACTCTCCAAGTCAAAGAGTGGGTAATAGTTTAAATAGCAATTTTGAAACGGTGCCTCATTTGGTGCCCATGCTGAGTTTAGAGAATAGCTATAATGCAGAGGACCTCATTGATTTTGACCGTAAAGCTAGAGAAAGTGCCAACCTCGACGCAATTACTTATTGTGTTGAGCCAAAATTTGACGGCGCTAGTATTTCATTAATATATGAAAACGACCTTTTAGTTCGAGCATGTACCAGAGGCGATGGTGTTGAAGGAGAAGACATCACTAATAATATCAAACAAATCAGATCCATTCCTTTACAGATCCCACTTGCAGCAAATGGCATTCAACAAATTGAGATTCGTGGCGAGGTCATTATGACTAAAAAAGCATTTAATGACTTTAATGAAAAATTAAAATCCAAGCAACAATCGCAACTTGCCAATCCAAGGAATGCTGCATCGGGTAGTTTAAGAATGAAAGATCCTAAAGAAGTAGCAGAAAGAAATTTAGACGCATTTATTTATCATATTAGTTATGTTTTACCAATCCCTGGAAAAACTGTGAACCCGCTTTTAAAGACCCATAGCGGTAGCTTAGAATTTTTATGGAATATGGGTTTTAGATCACCTCAGAAGGAAAAACAGGTTGTTAATAAGATGCAGGATGTCATTGACTATTGTGCGATTGCTGCAGCAGGAAGAGACGAACTACCTTATGAGATTGACGGACTAGTGGTTAAAGTGAATGACCTGGCATTACAAGAAAAATTAGGCATGACATCCCACCATCCTAGATGGGCAATTGCATATAAATTTAAAGCAAGACAAGCGACTACTATTTTAGAGCATGTAGAATTTCAAGTAGGTAGAACTGGCGCGGTCACACCCGTAGCAAAATTAAAACCTGTGGCCATTGGAGGTGTAACAGTTTCAAGTATCTCTATTCATAACGAAGAATATATTATTGAAAAAGATTTGCTTTTAGGAGATACAGTGATTATAGAACGTGCTGGTGATGTGATTCCTCAAATCGTGCATTCCATCGCAAGTCTTAGAACTGGCAATGAAAAAAAGATTCAATTCCCAACCCATTGTCCTGTTTGTGCTACTGCCTTAGTGAAGGAAAGCACGGAAGCTGTTTGGAGATGTAACAATATCAATTGTAGTGCACAAATTGTAGAACGCATTGCGCATTTTGTGAGCAAGGATGCCATGGATATAAAAAATTTAGGCGAGGCAAATATTAAAAAGTTTTTTGAACTTGGCTTGCTAAAAGATATTCCTGGCATTTATACACTCGACTTTGAACAAATTGGACAATTAGAGGGATTTGGAAAAAAGAGTGTAGATAATTTAACAAGTTCAATTGAAGTCTCTAAACAACAACCATTGCATCGACTCATTTATGCTTTAGGTATTCGATTTGTTGGAGAGACCACTGCAAAAACGATTGCAAGTAGGATCAATCACTTGCTCGATCTAACACGTATCACAGAGGATCAATTATTGGAATTCGAAGATATAGGCATTAAAGTGGCAAGCAGTATTGTTCAGTTTTTCCACGATCCCAATCAACTCAAGATGATTGAGTCGCTCATTCAATTAGGATTGAATGTGGAACAAACCAATCAACAACCAACGGATGGCACACTTACTGGATTGAATTTTTTATTTACAGGGACCTTGATACAACTTAAACGTTCTGATGCTGAAGCTATGGTAGAAGCAAAAGGTGGACATATCCTTAGTGGTGTGAGTAGTAAATTAAATTACTTGATCGTTGGAGAAGATGCAGGAAGCAAATTAGAAAAAGCTAAAAAAATAGCCTCAATAAAAATAATTACTGAGGCTGAATTTATAGATCTAGTTAAATAAATAAGATTTTTTACCTATTTGATGGAGGATTAAAATAATAAAAGAATTGAATTTCTCTATTACTATTTATTAAGAAGGCTTATACCTTTTCTAAATAATTCCTTTAGCCGCAAGATATTCTGCAATTTGAATTGCATTGGTAGCAGCCCCTTTACGTAGGTTATCACTTACAATCCACATATTTAAAGTCTTAGCCTGAGTTTCGTCTCTGCGCAATCTACCTACAAACACTTCGTCTTTTTCGTGTGCCCATAATGGCATAGGATAAAATTGTGCTGCATCATCTTGTTGAACCACCACGCCAGGTGCTTGAGCCAATAAAGCTGTCAATTCATTTAAATCAAATTCATTTTCAAATTCTACATTCACACTTTCACTATGTCCACCCACTACTGGAATACGAACGGTGGTAGCAGTCACCTTAATAGCATCGTCTTGCATGATCTTGCATGTCTCTTTGATCATTTTCATTTCTTCCTTGGTATAGCCGTTCTCTAAGAATACATCTATCTGCGGAATCACATTTAAATCAATCGAGTATTTATAAGCCATTTGGTCGGCTGATAATTTTTCACCATTACGCTCGCTGAACAATTGGTCTACCGCTTGTTTACCAGTACCAGTGACACTTTGATAAGTGCTCACTACGACTCTTTTAATTTTATATTTTTGATGTAAAGGTTGCAATGCCACAACCATTTGTATGGTAGAACAATTTGGATTCGCAATGATAAAATCATCTGTAGTTAATACAGCAGCATTGACTTCTGGTACGACTAATTTTTTGGTTGGATCCATTCTCCATGCCGAAGAATTATCAATCACACGAATCCCTGCAGCCGCATATTTTGGGGCCCACTCCAATGATGTTGTGCCCCCTGCAGAAAAAATAGCTATAGCAGGTTTTGCTGCAATACCATCTTCCATGCTCACAACTTTATATTGTTTACCATTGAAGCTTACTTCCTTGCCTACAGAACGTGCTGAAGCCACTGGGATGATTTCAGTTACAGGGAAATGACGCTCTGCTAATACTTGTAAAATTTTAGTGCCTACTAAACCTGTGGCACCAACTACTGCAACTTTCATAATTTCAATTAAAATTGAATCTTAAACTAACTCGATATCAAAATTTACTAATTGAACAAAAGAAGCCACACGTGCTTTGATATCTTCTGCATTGATTTCTGTCAAACGCTGTGTACCAAATTTCTCTACACAAAAACTTGCCATCGCACTACCTAAGATGATTGCAGTCTTCATATTCTCAAATGAAATATCTTTTGTTTTTGCTAAATGTGCAACAAATCCACCTGCAAACGTATCACCCGCACCAGTTGGATCAAATACTTCCTCTAATGGCAATGCAGGCGCAAAGAATACTTCGTTTTCATGGAATAATAAAGCACCATGTTCACCCTTCTTGATGATCACATACTTTGGACCCATTTCCATTATTTTTTTTGCTGCTTTTACCAAGCTATACTCACCACTCAATTGTCTTGCTTCACTGTCATTCACTAACAATACGTCAACTAAACTAATGGTATGCTTTAAATCATCCAACATAATTTCCATCCAAAAATTCATCGTATCCATTACGATTAATTTTGGTCTATTTCTCATTTGTTTGATCACACTGCTTTGAACAGCAGGCACCAAATTTCCCAACATTAAAATTTCACAATCCTGATAACTTTCTGGAACAACTGGTTGGAAATTTTCTAATACATTTAATTGAGTATCTAAAGTATCGCGCGTGTTCATATCTAAATGATATTTACCACTCCAGAAAAAAGTCTTTTCGTCTTTTTTAATTTGTACCCCTTCCAATACCACACCTCTTGCAGTCAAGGCATCTAATTCTGATTGCGGAAAATCTCCCCCAACCACTGAAATTTGCTTCACTGGAGTAAAATTAGAAGCGCACCAAGCAATATAAGTTGCTGCTCCACCAATGATTTTATCACTTTTCCCAAAAGGGGTTTCAATGGCATCAAAAGCCATAGATCCAACGACTACTAAAGACATGTTTAAATTTTTGATTTTCAGCTGCGAAACTACGATTTTTAAGACATCCTTCCCAAAGCAATCTAAATAGACGTAATTCTAGAAACACAACTAGTTGATTACCAAAAAACTAACAAAATCGTATGAATTAATCAAAAATTAACCAAAACCTTGGTTTTTATTTGATAATTTTGTGCTAAGAAAAGCTCAAAATAACAATATGGCAAGAATCAAAACGGAAAAAAACGGGTCCAGAAAAGACGTCATTGTGCGAAAAGCCGCCACCCTATTTAGAGAAAAGGGGTACAAAGCTGCAAGTATGCGCGATTTAGCAGAAGCGGTTGGAGTGGAAGCAGCAAGCTTATATAACCATATCAAATCAAAAAGCGAGTTACTACATGAATTGGTATTCAATGTAGCCAATCGTTTTGTGTTAAAAATTGATGAGATTGAGTCTGAGCAAATAAGTTCATTGAAAAAAATGGAGAAGATCCTACGATTCCATATTGTAGAGATGATTCATCATTATGAGGAAGTATATGTAAGCGATAGAGAATGGAAACACCTTTCAGATCCTTATTTATCCAATTACCAAAATCAAAGAAGGGTCTATCGTAAAAGATTGGCGGCAATCATTGAAGAAGGGATTAGGAATAAGGAAATCAAGCCAATTGATGCACCTACTGTGGTCCTTATATTTTTGCATGCAGTGAGTGGTATTGAAAGCTGGCACCGTTCAACTAAAAAAATCAGCGCAGAGGAATTAGAACAAAATATGG
>CAIZLI010000054.1 GCA_903933765.1 uncultured Bacteroidota bacterium | reverse complement strand
GATATTAAGCCAAAAGATATCATGACGCGTAAAGCATTTGAAAATGCCATTGCCGTGATCATGGTCTTGGGCGGTAGCACCAATGCAGTATTGCATATGATTGCGATGGCAAAAAGTGTGGATGTAAGTATTACACAAGACGACTTTCAAATGATTAGTGATAAAACGCCTGTACTAGCAGACTTTAAACCATCCGGTAAATATTTAATGCAGGACTTGCATCAATATGGTGGTGTCCCAGCGGTTATGAAATATATGTTGGCACAAGGATGGTTGCATGGGGATTGTTTAACAGTGACTGGTAAAACCATCGCAGAAAATTTAGCCGCTGCACCAGATTTAGATTTTGATCAACAGAAAATCATTTTACCAAAAGAACAACCAGTAAAAACAACAGGCCATTTACAAATTATGTATGGCAATTTAGCAACGGGTGGAAGTGTGGCAAAAATTTCTGGAAAGGAAGGTGATTTATTTGAAGGACCAGCACGTGTATTTGATGGAGAGGAATCATTGATCGAAGGGATTAATACAGGAAAAATAAAAGAAGGCGATGTGGTGGTGATAAAAAATGTAGGACCAGTTGGTGCACCAGGTATGCCAGAGATGTTAAAACCAACTTCGGCGATTATTGGTGCGGGTTTAGGAAAATCAGTGGCCTTAATCACAGACGGAAGATTCAGTGGAGGTACGCATGGATTTGTGGTAGGACATATTACTCCAGAAGCATATAAAGGTGGATTGATTGCATTGGTGCAAGACAATGATATCATTGAATTGGATGTGAACAAACACACCATGACATTAAAAGTGGACGAGGCGACTATAGCACAAAGAAGAGCGGCTTATCAACAACCCGAATTAAAAGCAACCAAAGGGGTGTTGTTTAAATACGCAAGATCGGTGAAGGATGCAAGTGAAGGATGCGTAACGGACCAGGCGTAAAAAAATAAAAATGGAAACAAAACAACTTACAGGATCACAAGCAGTATTGGAAGCATGTATTGCAGAAGGCGTAGATACCATTTTTGGTTATCCGGGGGGAGCAATCATGCCTATCTATGATGCATTGTATGATTATATGGACAAGTTAAAGCATGTGCTTGTAAGACATGAACAGGGCGGAATCCATGCTGGACAAGGTTATGCAAGAACATCCGGCAAAGTAGGTGTGGTGTTTGCAACAAGCGGACCAGGTGCAACTAATTTAGTGACAGGACTTGCAGATGCGATGATTGATAGTACACCATTGGTTTGTATTACTGGACAAGTGTTCGCACATTTATTAGGAACAGATGCTTTTCAGGAAACTGATATTATAAATATTACGATGCCTGTGACTAAGTGGAATTATCAAATCACAGATGCAACAGAGATCCCACAAATATTAGCAAAGGCTTTCTATTTAGCAAAAACTGGAAGACCAGGACCAGTCTTAATTGATATTACAAAGAACGCGCAATTTCAATCCTTCGATTATGAAGGGTATACGATTTGTAATCATGTAAGATCATACCGACCAAAACCGATTGTTCGAAAAGAATTTATAGACGAAGCGGTGCAATTAATCAATGAAGCAAAAAAACCATTGGTGATTTTTGGACAGGGTGTGATTTTAGGAAAAGCAGAAAAAGAGTTTAAAGCATTTATAGAGAAGTCTGGTATGCCAGCGGCATGGACGATTTTAGGATTGAGTGCATTACCAACAGACCATCCTCAAAACGTGGGTATGCTTGGAATGCATGGCAACTATGGACCCAATGTGTTAACGAATGACTGTGATGTATTGATTGCAGTGGGTA
Organism: uncultured Bacteroidota bacterium; assembly: GCA_903933765.1. Lineage (GTDB taxonomy): Bacteria > Bacteroidota > Bacteroidia > Chitinophagales > Chitinophagaceae > Sediminibacterium. The sequence goes on along the minus strand of CAIZLI010000054.1, from coordinate 6,979 downwards.
TGCGTTTTGATGATCGCGTGACTGGAAGATTAGACAAGTATGCCAAGCAAGCAAAAATTATTCATTTAGATATTGATCCATCGGAGATAGATAAAAATATTTTAGCCCATGTAGGTGTATGGGGCGACTGTAAAGAAACCCTGCCTTTGTTAACGATGGGTATCGAACAAAAAGACAGAACCGAGTGGTTAAATGTTTTTGCAGGTTATGCAAAAGAAGAATACGAACAATGCATACACGAAGAGATGCATCCAACTGCTGAAGCATTGAGCATGGCAGAAGTGATTCATGCAGTGAATGAAATCACGAAGGGCGACGCTGTGATGGTGACGGATGTAGGACAACATCAAATGGTCACTTGTAGGTATGCCAAGTTCAATCAAACAAGAAGCAATGTGACATCGGGTGGATTGGGTACCATGGGTTTTGGATTGCCAGCAGCCATTGGTGCAAAGTTTGGCGCACCAGAAAGAACAGTGATAGCAGTGATTGGAGATGGAGGTATACAAATGACCTTACAAGAGTTTGGTACGATCATGCAAACTGGTGTAGAAGTGAAAGTGATGATTTTAAACAATGAATTTTTGGGCATGGTGCGTCAGTGGCAGCAATTGTTTATGGATAAGCGCTACAGTTTTGTAGATATAGCAAGCCCTGATTATGTGATGCTCGCAAATTCATATAGAATCGCAGCAGCAAAAGTGAGCAAGCGCGAAGACTTGGTAGACGCAGTCACAAAGATGTTAGCACATAAAGGATCCTATGTATTGGAAGTGATGGTGGGCAAAGAGAATAATGTATTCCCAATGGTACCTCAAGGGTGCTCAGTGAGTGAAATCAGGCTTAAGTAGCATTCGACCGAATAAAATGAGGTCAAATATTTTTATAAAGTAAAAATTATGGAAAACGAAAAACAAGAATTTACAATCACGGTCTATACCGAAAACCAAGTTGGTTTGTTAAATCGTATTGCCATTATTTTTTCGAGAAGAAAAATCAATGTGGAAAGTTTAAATACTTCTCCATCGGAAGTGCCAGGTATCCATCGCTTTACCATTGTGGTAGTTGAATCCAGAGAGGTGGTGCTTAAAATTGTACGACAAATCGAAAAGCAAGTAGAAGTTTTAAAAGCCTACTACAATACCAACGATGAAATTGTATGGCAGGAGTTGGCCTTGTATAAAGTATTATCGGACGAGATTACAGAGAAAGTAAAAGTAGAAAGATTGTTGAGAGAGTTTGGTGCAAGAGCCGTGGCCATCAGAAAAGACTTTATTGTTTTTGAGACAACAGGACACAGAGAGGAAACCAATAAATTAATGGAAGCATTGGCACCATTTGGATTGGTAGAATTTGTAAGAAGCGCAAGAGTGGCCATCATCAAAGAAAGCGCGGGCTTCCACGAAAAATTAAAAGACTTTGAAAAAAGTGAACCAGGACTCGAATTGGTAGAAAATGAATACTTAGGGCAAAGAGGAAATGTGTTCACGATGTAATTTTTAAAAAAAGTAAATTCATTCATTTTATAATTCATCCATCTAAATAGATCATTAAATAGTAATTCAAAATCAAATCAAAATATAATTAAATCATTCAAATCATAAACTAAACAAATCATGGCAAAATTAAATTTCGGAGGTACCGAAGAAAATGTAGTAACACGCGAAGAGTTTCCATTAGCAAAAGCACAGGAAGTATTAAAAAACGAAGTGGTCGCTGTGATTGGATATGGTGTTCAAGGACCAGGTCAAGCATTGAACCAAAAAGAAAATGGTGTCAATGTGATTGTAGGTCAAAGAAAAAATTCAAAATCATGGGATAAGGCAGTCGCTGATGGATTTGTGCCTGGCCAAACCTTATTTGAAATAGAGGAAGCATTAGAGAAAGGCACTATTATATGTTATCTATTGAGCGACGCTGCGCAAATCGCGATGTGGCCAACTGTAAAAAAACATTTAACGCCAGGTAAGGCATTGTATTTTTCTCATGGCTTTGGAATTACTTATAAAGAACAAACAGGTATTGTACCTCCAGCGGATGTGGATGTAATTTTAGTTGCACCAAAAGGTTCAGGTACTTCATTAAGAAGAATGTTTTTACAAGGACGTGGCTTGAATTCAAGTTATGCGATCTTCCAAGACGCAACAGGAAAAGCACATGACAGAGTAATTGCATTGGGTATTGCAGTAGGTTCTGGTTATTTATTCGAGACCAATTTCAAAAAAGAAGTGTATTCAGATTTAACAGGAGAGCGCGGTACATTAATGGGTGCAATCCAAGGTATTTTTGCAGCGCAGTACGAAGTGTTGCGTAAGAACGGACATAGTCCTTCTGAATCATTCAATGAAACAGTTGAAGAATTAACACAATCATTGATGCCACTAGTAGCAGAAAATGGCATGGACTGGATGTATGCCAACTGTTCAACCACTGCACAAAGAGGCGCGTTGGATTGGTGGAAAAAATTCCGTGACGCTACTTTACCGGTATTCACAGACTTATATGATAGCGTAGCTACAGGAAAAGAATCTGCACGTTCAATTGATTTGAATAGCAAGGACGATTACCGTGCCAAATTAGAACTTGAATTAGCAGAATTACATAATAGTGAAATGTGGCAGGCTGGAAGAACTGTAAGAAGTTTACGTCCAGAGAATCAGCCAGGAAAATAATATATGGCTTACCTTTGTGGCCATCTTATTAGTAGAAAAGAAAAAATGATATGCAGGTTTTAAAGTTTGGAGGAAGTTCGGTAGGTTCAACAACAGCCATTTCAAAAGTGATTGCTATTGTGAAAGCGCGCGTTCAAACAACACCTAGTATTGTAGTGGTATCTGCTATGAGTGGTGTAACAGACCAATTAATTTTATTAGGACAAACAGCAGCTCAAGGCAATGCAGCTTATCCAACAATGATTCAAAGCTTTGCACAAAAACATGAGGATGCAGTGCTTGCTTTATTGCCAACTGCCCAACAGGCTACTGCCTTGAATATGGTGAATGGATTGATTCAAGAAATTGAAGCATATTGCGAAACTATATTTAAAGAAAAGGTGTTGACAGTTCAAATGCAGGATTGTTTAATGAGTTATGGTGAAATTTTATCTTCAAAAATTATTGCTGCAGCATTTGAGGCAGAAGGCCTAGATCAAGTATGGTTAGATTCAAGATGGATGATTAAAACCAATAGTGCTTATTCAAGTGCAGTATTGGATAAAGCATTGACCAATCAAACTATTCAAGACTATTTTGCAAATTCTTCTAATCGACATGCATTGTATATCGCCCCCGGTTTTATTGCATCCGATGCAGAAGGCCATACCACTACATTAGGGAGAGGTGGATCAGATTATTCGGGAGCGATTTATGCTGCAGCTATCAATGCATCTGTTTTAGAAATATGGACCGATGTAAGTGGGATGATGACGGCAGATCCAAGAATAGTCAACAACGCAAAAGCAATTCCAAGGATATCCTATCACGAAGCCATGGAGTTATCGCATTTTGGTGCTAAAATTATTTATCCGCCAACGATTTTACCAGTGATGCAGGCAAATATTCCATTATGGATCAAGAATACTTTTGAACCTGAGCATCCAGGCACATTGATCGAAAACGAATCTCCAAAAGATATCAGTGTAATTCGCGGTATTACTAGTATCAAAGATATTTGCTTATTAAGTTTAGAAGGAGCAGGTATGGTGGCCATACCAGGGTTCACAAAAAGATTGTTTGATGCACTTGCCAAAAAACAAATCAGTATTATTATCATTACCCAAAGCTCATCAGAGCATTCAATCTCTATAGGCGTAAGTGTGCAAGATACACATCTGGCAAAAATTGCAGTGGATGCAGAGTTTGAGGAAGAGATTAATGCACAGCTATTGGAACCATTGATTATAGAAAAAGAATTATCAATTATAGCCATAGTGGGAGCGCAAATGCGCAATCACTCAGGGATTAGTGGTAAAATGTTTGGCGCCTTGGGAAGGAACGGTATCAATATAAGAGCTATTGCACAAGGATCTTCGGAAAAAAATATTACAGCTGTGATTGCAGTTCAAGATATACGCAAAGCAATCAATGTATTGCATGAAGCCTTTTTTGAAACCACCTATAAACAGGTGAATGTCTATATTGCAGGTGCAGGAAATGTTGGTGGAAAATTAATTGAACAAATCAAACAGCAGGTTTCTTATTTACAAACCACTCTAAGAGTACAAATTAATATTGTAGGGATTGCCAATAGTAAAAAGCAATTGATCCAACCAGAAGGCATTGATTTAAACCATGCGCAAGATTGGAGGACTCAATTAAATGCAGCACCCGCTGGTACGATTCAAGATTTTGTTGCAGCGATTTTAGATAATAATTTACGTAATTCTATTTTTGTAGATGTAACAGCACATGCTGCTGTAGCAGATACCTATGCACAATTATTGAGCAAGGCAGTTTCTGTAGTGGCTTGTAATAAAATTGCATGTTCATCGCCGTATGCACATTATGCCAATTTAAAAACATTGGCAAGGAATTATAGTGCAGCCTTTTTGTTTGAAACCAATGTAGGTGCAAGCTTACCGATCATTGGTACTTTGAATGATTTAATCCGTAGTGGAGACAAGGTCAATAAAATAGAAGCGGTCTTATCAGGTACATTGAATTTTGTATTTAATAATTATGAAGGCGGCAAGGATGGAAAATCTTTTGCACAAGTCGTGAGGCAAGCACAGGAAGAAGGATATACAGAACCAGATCCAAGATTGGACCTAGGCGGAACAGATGTGATGCGCAAAGTAATGATTTTAGCAAGAGAAGCAGGACATCCACTCGAAATGGATGCCATAGAGAATGCATCCTTTTTGCCAGCTTCCTGTTTTAATGGAACGGTAGCCGATTTTTATGATGAGATGGAAAAGCAAGAAGCACATTTTAAAAAATTATACGATGCAGCTTTAGCAGCAGGATGCAAATTAAAATTTGTAGCTAAGTTCGAAAACGATGCAAATGGACAAGGTATTGCCAAGGTAGGCTTACAACATATCCAACCAAGCTCAGATTTTTACCATCTATATGGAAAAGATAATTTGGTCCTCTTTTATACTGAAAGATACCCCGAACTGCCCATGGTAATCAAGGGTGCAGGCGCAGGCGCAGACGTTACGGCGTCAGGCGTCTTTGCTGATATTATTAGAGCAGCAAGGGCCTAGTTTAACCCTAGTTCAATTATTTAGGTATTAAATTATTTCCTTTTTAACTATTTCCCCTTCAAGTACTTATCCAACCAGCGACCTTGCTCATACAATAAGTGCAATACATTTTCTTTACCTCTGTAACCATGCGCTTCATAAGGCAAGTATACAAAACGTACAGTACCACCATGTCCTTTGATGGCTGCATATAAACGCTCACTATTGATTGGGAAAGTTCCTGTGTTATCATCCATCTCGCCATGTGTTAATAAAATAGGTGTCTTAATTTTATCAGCATGTGCAAAAGGACTCATGTCTAAATACAATTGAGGTGCTTGCCAGAAAGTTCTGTCTTCGTTTTGGAATCCAAAAGGTGTCAATGTTCTGTTGTATGCGCCACTGCGTGCAATACCCGCTTTGAATAAATTATTACTATGTGCTAATACGTTTGCAGTCATGAATGCGCCATAACTATGTCCACCAATCGCGAACTTGTTACGATCACTCACACCCATGCTTACTAATTTATCAATCGCGGCACTTGCATTTAAAATCAATTGATTGACAAAATCATCGTTCGGTTTTTTATCAGGAGAAGTCGCTACAATTGGCATTTCTGCATTGTCTAAAATGGCATAACCTTGTGTTACATAAAACACAGGAGAGCCCCAGCTTAACAAAGTAAATTTGTGTTGGTTACCTCTAATCTGACTTGCATCAGCAGCACTTGTAAATTCTCTAGGATAAGCCCAAAGCAAAGTTGGCAAAGGACCATCTTTTTCCTTGTTGTATCCTTTAGGTAAATATAAATCACCTGTTAAGTCAACACCGTCCGCTCTTTTGTATTTAATTTTTTCTTTGGTCACACCTTCCATGCTTGCATAAGGATTGCTGAAGCTAGTGATGGCAACAGAAGTATTGGCTTGTAAGGATTTCAAATAATAATTAGGCACTTCTTTTTCGGTCTCTCTGCGTGTAATAATTTTTAAAGTAGCAGCATCTAATACATCTACTACATATTCAAAACAAGCCTCTTTGCTGCGCCAAATAATTTCATTGGCTTTGGTATCTAAGTTGTAGATAGATAAATAAGGAAGGTCTCCTTTATCAGATGCGCCCGTCGTGTTGTTCATTAAAACACCACGGCCATTGCTTACTGAAGCAATCACATCTTTTCCGAATTTATTTTTATGCGTAACAGGGTTACCTAAATTGCTATAAGCATCAGTTAAACTTCTTTCATATAAAGTAGTTAAGCTATTGGCTTTATGATTGTACACGCTCACTTTATAACGTTGCTTGGTTCTTAATACTTCGGTTACTAAAGCCAAAGTTTCATCACCCCAACTGATATTAGAAAAACGTGCAGCTGTTTTAAATAATTCTTTTGGTGCATCGTTAAAAGGTGCACTCATCGCCATCACAGCATCATGAAATGGTACTGCTTTTTTAATCAAGCCACTGTCTAAAGGCATCGCATAAACAATGGTAGCCGCTTCGTCATCCTTCCACTCAAAACCACGAGGTGCATTTTGTACATTGTCATAACCACTTGCAGTACCTTCGGAAGAAGGTAATTGCGCAATTGTTTTTACCAATACACCATTCTTATCAAGTACTTGCATCGAAGATGCAAAACCATAAGCAGTTACTAAATAAGAGAAAGGCTTATTTAAAGTACGTGTAAGGATATAATTTTTATCAGGAGAAATACTAAAGCTATTGGTCAATGCAGGTGCACCCACTTTTGTCTCAACGCCATTTTTATTTTTAACCAATTGGCTCTTCGCT
>CAIZLI010000053.1 GCA_903933765.1 uncultured Bacteroidota bacterium | reverse complement strand
TAATTTTTCTCTTGAAACATCTGGGCCAACCTCACCTACTATTTCGCCTTTATAAATGACTGCGATTCGGTCTGCTAATTCAAGTACTTCATCTAACTCACTACTTATCAACAGAATGGCGCGATTTGCTGAACGTTCACTTAATAATTTTTCATAAACAAACTCAATAGATCCAACATCTAAACCTCGTGTTGGTTGAGAAGCTACTACCAACTTTACATCCCTTGATAACTCTCTTGCCAACACAACTTTTTGCTTATTTCCACCAGAGAGTGCTGATACATTCTCGAAAATACTCTGAGTTCTAATATCAAATTCTTTGACTAATTTTGTTGAATTTTGATTGATGTAATCATTATTTAATTGCCCTCTACTTGCCACCGGAGCTAGGTCATGGACATCCAAAATTAAATTTTCAGCAATACTAAAGCTTCCGATTAAACCATCTAGTTCACGAGACTCAGGAATGTAGGCAATTCCTTTACGTAGAGCATCCTGGACTGTTAAACCTAGAATTTCTTGTTCATCTAATTTAATAGATCCCTCAACATGATCTTCTAAATTTAATATCGCTCTCGTCAGTTCAGATTGTCCATTTCCTTGAACACCAGCAATAGCTAGTATTTCACCAGCTTTTACTTGCAGTGAAAGTGAGTTAATTAACTTTCTACCTAAAGAGTTTGAAACATTTAATTTATTTATATCTAAAACAACTCTACCTGCTTTAACTTCACCCTTATTTGGCACTAGGTCAACTTGTCGTCCAACCATCATGCTTGCTAAATCTTCTTGGGAAGTATCTGGTGATGCAGTTCCAACCACTTTACCTAATCGGATAATGGTAATTTTATCTGCCACCTCTTTCACTTCTCGTAGCTTGTGAGTGATAAAAATTATCGATGTGCCTTTTTCTCTTAAGGTCCGCATTATGTTTAAAAGTTCATCAGTCTCTTGAGGGGTTAGAACCGCTGTTGGTTCATCTAAAATCAATACCTTTGCGTCATAAATTAAAGCCTTGATGATCTCAACTCGCTGTTGAACTCCTACTGGTAAATCTTCAATTAAAGCATCTGGATCGATATCAAACTTAAACTCATCAGCCAAAGCTTTAATTTTTCTCTTTACTTCGTCTAAGGTTAAAAACACTCCCCTAGATTCTTCCCGTCCAAGTGCGATATTTTCAGCAACTGTAAAGACTGGAATCAACATAAAGTGCTGATGAACCATTCCAATTCCATATTTAAGGGCATCTGCTGGCTCATTAATAATTACTTCTTTACCCTCAACAAAAATCTTTCCAGAATCCGCTTTTACTAAGCCATAAACTATGTTCATTAGTGTCGATTTACCAGCACCATTTTCGCCAAGGATTGCATGGATTTCACCGCGAACTACTTTTAAATCAATGGAATCATTGGCAACTAAAGATCCAAACTTTTTGGTAATCGCCTTAAGTTCTATTGACATTTTTCCTCTAACTTTTTTAAATTAAAAACTGGGTAGGTTAAAATTAACCTACCCAGCAATTTATTTTTATTACTCTACTGAATTTAGAGCAATAATCTTTCCTGCAGCAATATCCTTTGAAAGCTGATTAACTTCAGCTTTTAGGCTTGCTGGGATTTTGTTGTTCCATGCAGGAGTAAGTGCAATGGATACACCTTTGTTAGCCATTGTTCCAACATACTCTTTGCTTGTGAACTTACCATCGTAAGCTTCCTTTACGGTAGCTAATACACCTTCAGCAAGTCCCTTAACAACTGAAACTGGAACTACGTTTGCAAATTGTGCACCAGTGTTCATAACTTTTGCATCTACCCAAATAACGCTAGATTTCTTAGTCTTTTGGCTATTTGCAGCTGTTGTTGCTTGCATTCCACCGGCAACTGGGAAAATGAAATCTGCTCCCTGTTGCTCTAATGAGATAGATGTTTGAAGTGCCTTAGTTGAGTCATCAAAACCACCTAGGAATGTTCCGGTCTTAGTCTCTGTGTTCCAACCAAGTACCTTTACGTTCTTGTTCTTCATTAGGTTGTAGTGAGCTACACCGTT
>CAIZLI010000052.1 GCA_903933765.1 uncultured Bacteroidota bacterium | reverse complement strand
TTTGAGAATCGGGATGCACTGGCACCAATAAACCAGACTGTAACATCACTTGGTTAAGCCCCAAGGTCTTCATAGACACCGTTTTACCTCCTGCATTGGGTCCGCTGATAATTAAAATTCTTGCTTCATCATCCAATTCCAAATTAACCGGTATTGTTTTTTTACCTGAAGCTTTATTGTACATATACAACAAAGGATGGTAGGCTTGAATTAAATGCGAAGTGGCTTTATTTTCTACCATAGGCAAGTGTGCATTCATATCTATCGCCAATAAGGCCTTGGCTTTGATAAAATCATAGAGTCCTTCCATTTGCAAATAACCCATCAACAAACTGGAGTATGGTGATAATTGTGCAGTTAATTGTCTTAATACCCTTTGCACCTCCTTGGTTTCATCCTGCTCTAAACTAAATAGTTCATTATTGAGTTCAATGGTTTCCTCGGGTTCTATGAATGCCGTTTTTCTACTATCACTTTCACCATGTAAAAATCCTTTCACTTGTCGTTTGTATTCCGAGAAGACCGCTACCACACGTCGGCCATTGCTAAAACTTTCATCTATATCAGCCGTGTAACCAGACTTTGCCAAACGACCCAATACTTTTTCAAATATGCGTCTTAGTTCTTGTCTTTTTTTATACAATTGAGCACGGATCTTCGCCAAGTCTTCGGAGGCATTGTCTTTGACTAAACCTCTATCATCTATCACATCGTCAATGGATTCAATAATCGTTTTTTCAAAATAACTTTCTGAAATTACTAAATACAAATGACTATAAGCCGCTTGGCGCTCTGCATCAAACCATTTGAATAGTTGCCCCACATGATCCACCAGTTTGCGCACCAATAACCATTGCTCTCCAGTTAATTGCGCACCCGGAATACCCAATAGCTTCACATCCTTCCTGATGTCTAAAATAAAATCACCTGGAAAATACTGATTGGCCTGTTTTATAAATTGGTATTCCTGCGTTTGCCTTAATGTAATCTGGATATAATTCAACTGTGTATGTATCCGCATGGCATCCACCTGCTCCTTTCCAATAGTGGATTGACAGTAATTGAGTAAGATGGTCTTGATCTTATCAAATTCTAACTGGGAAAGGGCATTTTCAGGATATACTCTCATGGGCGCAATAGGAGCAAATTTAGTTAAATAAACATTAACAGCCTTAGAACAAATTGGTCTGTGATTTGTTATAATTTTAACGATACAATCTATATGAAAACAATCAAATACATCACAGCCGGTTTGTTCAGCATTCTATCTTTATACGCATGCGCTCAAACCCCTAAAAAACAAGGAAAAATTCAAAAAGTCAATATGGAAAATACACAAACAATTACTTTAGGTTCTGGCTGTTTCTGGTGCACGGAAGCCGTTTATCAACGTTTAGAAGGCGTCGTTAAAGTCACTAGTGGCTATAGTGGTGGCCATGTTGATAATCCAACCTATGAGGAAGTTTGTGCAAAAACGACCGGGCATGCCGAGGTTTGTCAGATTGTTTTTGATACTACTAAAATTAGCTTAGACGATATCTTATCTGTTTTCTGGAAAACGCATGACCCAACCACACCGAATCAACAAGGCAATGATGTAGGCCCTCAATATAGATCGGCTGTTTTTTACCACAATGACCAACAAAAGGCATTAGCGCTTAAATACATCAAGGAATTAGATGCAAGTAAAGCATGGGACAAACCAATCATTACAGAAGTGACAGCGTTCACTAAATTCTATTCTGCGGAGTCTTATCATCAGAACTACTATAATAACAATACCAATCAAGGCTATTGCAGGTATGTGATTGGCCCAAAATTGGATAAATTTGAAAAAGTATTTAAGGATAAATTAAAAAAAGACGAAGAATAGCGCCTACGCCAAAAGTTAAATTGGCAAACAGTTAATTGACTTAGCCAATTTGAGTATTATATTTTAACTTAGGGATTCAATTATTTGAATCCCTAATCTTTTTATATGAAAAAGTTCCTTTTATTATTAATACTAGCTTTCTTATCTGGTAAAAATTACGCGCAACCACTAGTGAATGAGGCTGATATATTAAGAGGTAGTTTAAATGAAAATAGGGATTGGTTTGATATCAAAAGATATGTGATAGATGTGACCCCTAATTATGAGGCGAAATCTATTGTGGGTGTTGTCAGCTGGAAAGCCATAGCGGTAAAACCTTCCAAACAAATTCAAATTGATTTACAAACACCTTTGGTGATTGATAGTATTTTTTTGTGGTCCAATACGAAAGAAAGTTCAACTCCTATCCGTTTAGAATTTTCAAGATCTAATAATATAGCCCTTGCGCAAATTGAAAACCAAATTCCAAAAGGACAAGCGTTTGGTTTAACCATTTTTTATCATGGCGTTCCAATAGAAGCCATTAGACCACCTTGGGATGGTGGATGGATCTGGAAGAAAGACACCAATGGACAACCATGGATGTCCGTGGCTTGTCAGGGATTAGGCGCATCGGTTTGGTATCCTTGTAAAGACCATCAATCCGATGAACCAGAAGAAGGAGCACAATTAACCATTCAAGTCCCAAAAGACAACAACATCATTGCCATTGGCAATGGTAGAAAAGTTGCGGAGACGAATTTGGTAAATATTAATACCAACAAT
>CAIZLI010000051.1 GCA_903933765.1 uncultured Bacteroidota bacterium | reverse complement strand
GATGCCGATGTGGTAGATAATTTAATTGATAAGCAAGAAAATGTAGATTCAGTTTTATCTAAAGAAGAAGTGGAGCAAGCTAAAAAATTATTTGAATTCCAAATACCTGAAACAACCATTACGGTGGAAGTGAAAGGCCTTAGCCAAGACGTTGCACCTGTGATTGCTACAAGACCTGAGTTCATGCGTCGTATGAAAGACATGGCTGGTATGAGTGGCGGAGGCATGAATGCATTTTATGCGCAAATGCCAGACGAAGTACATTTGACCATCAATGGCAATCATCCAATTTATCAAACTTTGTTAAAGGAAACGAATACGGATAAACAACAGAAGCAAGCAAGAAATTTAGCAGACTTGGCTTTATTGTCACAAGGATTATTAAAAGGTGCCGAATTAACAAGCTTTATCAATCGTTCAGTGGAATTGACGAGTCAAAGCTAGAGATGAAGTAAGCCTTATAGTTTTAATTAGAGTTAGAATAATCTTTTCTCTAATGAAGACGACATAAATTTTAACAAACAAAAGTTTAGATCAACGAGCCCGAATTAATTTGGGCTCGTTTCTTTTAGGTCTATCACTTGCATTTGGATAGACTGTGTGCCCTGCCATTCGTTCAATTGTAATTGAAAAACAATATCAAAAGGCTTGCCTGATTTTACAATCTCAATTTTATCTGGCATATTGTAGCCAATACCTCTAACACTATTATTGCCTTGCGTTAGGTTAAAACTTATATGTGCTTCTTTTACCAATTTTGAATAACCTGTGTCTCGCACATTTTTTGCTAGAAAAATAGGGCGCATATTGTCTGGTCCAAATGGTTCCATTTGCGCAATGATCTGGAAAAACTGCATGCTTATTTGATCCAATGGAAGTAGCGCATTGATTAAAATTTCTGGCACCATTTGTTCAGGGGTGATTCTTTCTGCCACTGCTTTTTCAAATGCTGCTTTAAAAGCTTCTAATTGATCAATGCTCAATGTCATGCCCGCTGCAGCAAAATGCCCGCCATAACCTAAAAGATGTTCCCTACATGCATGCAATGCTTCGTATAAGTTAAATCCTTGCACACTTCTGGCGCTGCCCGAAACAATATCGCCGTTTTGTGTGAGGACAATCGTGGGCTTGTAATGTCTTTCAATCAACCTACTTGCTACAATACCCACCACGCCTTTATGCCAATGTGGTTGAAACACTACGGTCGATTTTTTATGTAAATGTGCAGGGTCATTTTCAATCTCTGCAAACGCTTCTTCTGAAATACTACTATCTGCTTCTCTTCTGTCTAAATTGTCTTGTTGTAAAAGGGATGCCACATCCAATGCGCCTTGGTAAGCTGTTTCTATAAAAAGTTGTACTGCTTTTTTTGCATCATCCATCCTGCCTGCTGCATTGATTCTTGGTGCAACTGCAAAAACTAAATTGCTGATTCTGATTGGCCTATTTTGCTTTGCTAATTCTAACAATGCTAATATGCCATGACTTGGATTGTCATTCACTTTCTCTAAACCAAAAAACGCCATCGTCCTGTTTTCATCTGTCAGCGGCACGATATCCGCAGCAATGGCAGTAGCCACAAGGTCTAAATATTGCAAATAACTTTCATCAGGTAAATTGTAAGCTTGAGCAAGTGCGGTGATCAATTTAAATACTACGCCACATCCACATAATTCTTTATAAGGATAGCCACAATCAACTTGCTTTGCATTTAAAATCGCAATAGCTGGAGGTAAAATAGGATCGGGTAGATGGTGGTCACAAATAATAAAATCTATCCCTAGTTCTTTTGCATATGTGATTAATTCTGTTGACTTAATGCCGCAATCCACAGAAATGATTAAATTGATTCCAGTTGCTTTTGCGTGATCGATACCCATTTTTGATACGCCATATCCTTCTCTATAACGATGTGGGATATAAAAGTCAATGGTGGGATGAATATTTTTTAAAAACTGGTACAATGTCGCAACCGATGTAGTACCATCGACATCATAATCGCCAAAGACCATGATGGATTCATTTTGATCAAATGCTTTGGTGATTCTAGTGACTGCCTTGTCCATGTCCTTCATCAACCATGGGTCATGCAGGTCATTTAAAGATGGTCTAAAAAATTGTTTTGCTTTATCAAAGTCTTCAATGCCTCTTTGTACCAATAGTTCGCATAAAATGGGATGTATTTTAAGTGCTGTCTGAAGTGCAGCCACTTTAGCCGTATCGGCCTCCAATATATTCCAGCGTTTTTCCATTAATATTTTCTGTCAGTTGTATAGCGCACCAATTCTTCTAATGCGTCTCTTGTAATGGATGGCGGGAAACTATGTAAAACAACCAATGCTTTGTCTCTGTATTCGATCATTTTTGCGTGTGCATATTCTATACCACCTAATGCTTTCACATGGTCAATGACGAACTTCACTTTACGCTTATCGTTATTATTGTTTTTAACAATATAGATGATCTCTTTTTTTAAGGCTGGGCTACATTTTTGTAAAATATGAATCAAGGGCAGGGTTAGTTTTTTCTCTTTGATGTCATTGCCTGTAGGCTTACCGATCAATTCATCACCATAGTCAAACAAGTCATCTTTAATTTGAAATGCCATCCCTACATATTCTCCAAAATCTTTCATTTTCTGAATTTGCCCTTGGTCCTTTGTGACAGAGGAAGCGCCTGCTGCACAACTTGAAGAAAGGAGACTAGCTGTTTTACCATATATGATTTCATAGTAAACCGATTCGTCGAAATTTAAATTTCTTGTTTTCTCCATTTGCAACAACTCGCCCTCACTCATTTTCTTTACTGCATCAGAGAGGATGGTTAATGTTTCAAAATCTTTATTCTCTAGTGAAAGCAATAATCCTTTAGACAATAAATAATCGCCCACTAAAACAGCAATTTTATTTTTCCATAAAGCATTGATTGAAAAAAAGCCTCTTCTTTCTAGTGCATCGTCTACTACGTCGTCGTGTACTAGTGTGGCAGTATGCAAT
>CAIZLI010000050.1 GCA_903933765.1 uncultured Bacteroidota bacterium | reverse complement strand
CTTAAAAGTTAAATCTCCATTGTTTCTGAACATTTTATTTGGAATGGGTTGACTACTCATTTTTTCAATGATGCTACTGATCTCATCTTTCTTACCAGACAAAACCATTTTTTGAATCATGGTATTGGCAAAGAAATCTATAAAGTCCTGATTGGTTAAATCACGATAGATGCCATTACTTACATAGATGTCATTGTAGCCATCATTGTCTGCATCAAAAATCATTTCACCCCAACTCCAATCACTCGCTTCCACACCCGAAAAACGGGCTACTTCTTTATACTTGCCATTCTTATTATTTAATTGCAAAGCATTGTGCATGAACTGATGGTAAAATCCACTAGCTACTTTTAATCGGTAAATATCGATATTGTCAAAAGAGGTAGTCGTTTTTAATCTGAAATCATTGTCGGGCAACATTTCTGTGGTGAAAATATCTGGGTAGCCATCATTGTTGACATCGGCCATGTCGGTTCCCATGGATGCAATGCTATTATGTTCTGTATAAGTTTCTATTTCGTCTTTAAAACTGCCGTTTTTTTGATTGATGTATAAATAATCTCTTTCAAAAAAATCATTGGATACATAGACATCTGGCCATGCATCTCCATTCACATCTCCAATAGTGACCCCTAATCCAAAACTGATCAAAGAACCATGTATGCCAGCTTCTGCAGAAACTTCTACAAATTTTCCGCCCTCATTTTTATATAAATGATCGCCACCGCCTTTCAAAAAATCTGCAACTGCTGAATTTTCTGCGCGTATATCTCTAGCATTGGCATAGTTCAATGTGTTCACTGGAATAGGGCTATTATTGACCATGAAGCAATCCAAATCTCCATCCATATCGTAATCAAAGAAAGAAGCATGCGTGGTGTAGCCATTATTTGCCAAGCCATATGCTTCTGCGCTATCTGTAAAAGTTAAATCATGGTTATTGATAAATAATTGATTCTTACGAAGGTCTTCTTGCATCATATTTCCTGCATTGGCTACATAAATGTCCAACCAACCATCGTTATTGATGTCCACCATGGTCACACCCGTACTCCATTGGTCTTTTTTTGAGAAGCCTGCTTTATCAGAAATGTCTTCAAATTTAAAGTCTCCTTTATTTAAAAATAATTTATTAGCACCTTGATTGGCCGTGAAAAATACATCAGCTAGTCCGTCATTATTGATATCGCCAATACCTACACCGCCGCCGTTGTAAAAATTACGATACTTGAAAATATTATTATCCTTTTCGTCCGTCACCGTATTGGTGAATTGAATTCCACTGTTTTCGACTTGTTCAAAAAGCTGTCCATCTTTAGACTTTGTACAAGCAAAAAAGAAAAAAGTGACGAAAAGTAATAAGTATGTTTTTGGCATAAAATCAAGGTCTTATAGTAATTCATAAAAATACAAAAAGGCGGGCGTAAACGCCCGCCTAAAATCATAATAGTTGTTTCCTGGGAGGATTAAATTTTATGAAACCTTCCGGGAAACAAAAAGGCTGCCGTAAACGGCAGCCTTTACTATAATAGGTTAACTATTTTTGGAAGATCCTAGTAACCGAAGTTTTGCTTCAAATTAGGGTTTGAAGAAACAGCTTGGTTAG
>CAIZLI010000049.1 GCA_903933765.1 uncultured Bacteroidota bacterium | reverse complement strand
TGCAATCAATAAGCTCATTGCGAATAACAGTTTACGCATTGGATAGATTTTTATGATGAAAGATTTTGAATGATTAAAATAGAATATTAAAAAAATTAAATGAGATTTATTTAGAATGAATTATTAGTGATAAATAATTATTATAGGTTGATTCGGTTAAGCTTGGTATTCTCCAAAGATATTTCTAAGAACGTCCGAAATTTCGCCTAAAGTACAGTTTGCTTCTACAGCAGCAATCACTGATGGCATGATATTCTGTTCTGCGTTAATAGCTTCTGCAATTGCTGCCAAACAATTTTGTGCTAGTGTATTGTCACGACTTGCTTTCATTGATTTAATTTTCTCAATTTGCGCTTGTTGAATACTGGCGTCTATTTTGAAAACAGGAATCTTATTGTTTTCATCTGAAATAAATTCATTGACACCTACAATGATTTTATCTTTTGATTCAATATCCTTTTGGTATTTGTATGCGCTATCACTAATTTTTTGCTGCATCCACCCAGATTCAATTGCTGCAACAGATCCACCCATCGCATCAATTTGCTGAATCAATTCAAGTGCTTTGCTCTGCACTTCGGCAGTTAAATTTTCTACAAAATAACTTCCAGCCAATGGATCGGCAGTTTCTGGTATGCCACTTTCAAAAGCTACAATTTGTTGTGTTCTTAAAGCGATTGTTGCTGCTTGTTCTGTTGGTAAGCCTAATGCTTCATCAAAGCCATTGGTATGTAGGCTCTGTGTGCCACCCATGACAGCTGCAATGGTTTGAACGGTTACCCTTGTGATATTATTCAATGGTTGTTGTGCCGTTAAAGTAGCGCCACCTGTTTGAGTATGAAAACGTAACATCATTGCTTTTTCATCTGTGGCACCTAAATCCTTCATCATTTTTGCCCAAATGGATCTAGCTGCTCTAAACTTAGCAACTTCTTCAAATAAATTATTATGTGCATTAAAGAAAAAGGAAAGTCTTTTTCCAAATACATTGATATCTAATCCTTTTGCTAAGGCTGCTTCCACATAGGCTTTACCATTGCTCAATGTAAATGCAATTTCTTGTACAGCAGTACTTCCTGCTTCACGGATATGGTATCCAGAAATGGAAATGCTATTCCATTTTGGTACATTAGAACTACACCATTCAAAAATATCTGTAATGATGCGCATGGAATGTCTTGGCGGATAAATATAAGTACCTCTTGCTGCGTACTCTTTTAAGATATCATTTTGAATCGTACCAGAAAGTTGTTTTAAATCAATCCCTCTTTTTTTTGCAACGGCTACATACAATGCCAAAAGAATAAATGAAGTGGCATTGATGGTCATGGAAGTACTGATTTTATCCAATGGAATACCATCAAATAAAATCTCCATATCTTCTATCGAGCAAATTGAAACACCTACTTTACCAACTTCTCCGTCTGCTAAAGCATGGTCAGCATCATAGCCAATTTGAGTAGGAAGGTCAAATGCCACACTTAAGCCCATCACACCTTGAGATAATAAATAGTGATAACGTTGGTTGCTTGCCTGTGCAGTGGAAAAACCGGCATACTGACGCATCGTCCATAATTTTCCACGATACATATCCTTTTGAACACCTCTAATATAAGGGTAGCTGCCTGGGTCTGGAATTCCTTTCGCTGTATCTGGAAGATCTAACGGGCTATAGACCTGCTTAATCTCTATCCCACTGTCCGTATGCTTCTTGTTTAATTCCATAGTTCAAATTACGAATTTTTGCTTGTTTTTGGACCTAATAATTTTCCTTTTTCGATAAATTTGAATCAAAACAATCCCTTTATAAGTGTTAATTTTGCATTGTAGTCTTTAGTTAGAATTTTGAATCTTTCAGGCTATTTTAAATACAATTTTTATGTCTACAATAACAGATACCTCATTAACGCCAGTCAGTTTTACAGCTGGCGCTATCGAAGAAATTCAGCGTTTAATGCATGCTCCAGATTTTGACCAACAACAAAGACTAAGAGTGGGCGTTAAAGGGGGTGGATGTAGTGGGATGACCTATGTATTAGGTTTTGATGTTACCACCGATAAGGACCTTTTATTTTCGATCGAAGGGATTCCATGTTGTATTGAAACTTCCCATCAGATTTATTTATATGGAATGCAAATAGATTGGCAGGGTGGATTGAATAGCCGTGGATTTACATTTACCAATCCCAATGCTTCGAGTACTTGCGGATGCGGAACATCATTTGCAGTTTAAATTTTAGAATAAATAGCACAACAAATTTATTAGCACAAAAAAGCCCCTCGAATTTCGAGGGGCTTTTTAATATTCAATCAAACATCTTATGCATTGTTTGCACTATGTTTTTTTGCTTTTGGTTCTGAACCCAATGGCTTGTTCTTAGCAAAGTCTACTAATACTGGAGCCGCTACAAAGATAGAAGAGTAAGTACCTGTGATCACACCAATCAACATTGCGAACGCAAAACCTCTTGTTACTTCACCACCAAAGATGAATAAGATTAAGATGGTTAAGAATACCGTCAATGAAGTCATCACTGTTCTTGATAATGTTTGGTTGATCGCTTTATTTATGATAGTTGCATTATCTACACCTTTCATTAAATGGCTGTCCTCACGGATACGGTCATATACAATCACTGTATCATTCATAGAGAAACCAATTACCGTTAGGATGGCAGCAATAAAGTGCTGGTCAATCTCTAATGGGAATGGAACGACTTCTCTTAAGAAACTAAATACAATTAAGGTTACAAATACGTCGTGTAATAAAGAGAAGATGGTACCTAAAGAATATCTCCAATCACGGAAACGAATAAAGATGTATAAACAAATTGCAATTAAAGCAAATAGGGTAGCCTTAGTTGCACCTGCTTTTAAATCATCAGAAATAGATGGCAATACTTTTTGTTGTTGTTGCTTGTACTGCTCGTCAAATTCTTTATAGGTTGTTCCAGCAGGTAATTGCTTCGCTAAACCTTTAAATAATAATGACTCCACTTCTTGGTCTACATTATTACCTTGATCTTTAATTTTAAATGAAGTAGTGATATTGATTTGGTTTTTAGTGTCTACCGTTTTAATGATAGGTGCTTCACCAAATACTGCTTTCAATTCGTTTCTTACTTCTTCAATATTAACAGCTTTATCAAATTTCACAGTGAAGCTACGTCCACCAGCAAATTCAACTCCTTCGTCAAATCCGTTGAAGAAAGAAGCGATACCACCAATCAATACAACTATGGATAAGACATATGCATACTTTCTAAATTCGATGAATTTGAAATTTGCATTCTTAAACACACCTCTTGAAACAGCAGTAAAATATTGGAAATGTCTATTCTTACTTGTGTAAATATCAGTGATCAATCTTGAAACTAGGATACCACAGAACAAAGACAATAAGATACCAATGATCTGTGTAGTGGCAAAACCTAATACAGGACCTAAACCAAAATAGGCTAGGATGATAGCGGTTAAAAGCGTCGTTACGTGCGCATCCAATACTGGAGACATAGAACGCTTATAACCATCCGCTACTGCTAATTGATAACTCTTTCCTTTTGTTAATTCCTCTTTGATT
>CAIZLI010000048.1 GCA_903933765.1 uncultured Bacteroidota bacterium | reverse complement strand
TGGCTTGTCCAGTGTGGCTCCCCCTTCAGGACTTGAACCTGAGACCCTCTGATTAACAGTCAGATGCTCTAACCAACTGAGCTAAGGAGGAGTGTTCCCATTAACGGGTTGCAAAAATAATGAAATTTAGCTAAGTACAAAAGTTTAAAAGAAAGAATTAGGCTTAAAACCAATAAAAAGTCCCTCGGGACGCAGCTCTACTGGGTAGGTTTTTAAAAAATAGCCCTCTCCGGTTGTATTACGGCCATTTTTCATGTCAAAAGCGTACCGGTGTAGAGGACAAACTACTTGGCCTAAAGGGTTGATATAACCCTGCGCCATCCTGCCACTGGCATGTGGGCATTTTTGAGCAAAGGCAAAGTAACCATCTTTGAACTTAGCTAGGGTGATTTTTTTGTCCTCCACTTCCAGGTCTAATAAATGATTGTTTGGCCAGTCTAAACTCGCTGGCGCATCTGTCACTAAAACCCAATTGATACTAGTCGCTGACATAACTAAAAGAATACCGTCTTGTAAGGATATTTAATTTGATACATGTCTCTTACTTTATGCAAGATCACTGTTCTAAGTTCATCAATATTTTGTTTCTCGATAGCAGATACAAAAACACAATTGTTATTGGTTGCATTGATCCATCTTTCCTTAAGGTCTCTTTCTAAATCTTGTTTTACTTCGTCGGATACCCACTCGTCAAAATGTTTAGTACGATATAAATCCATCTTATTAAAAATGGTGACTATTGGTTTATCAAAAGCTTTTAATTCTTGTAAAGTTTTATTGACCACCGCAATTTGATCTTCGTATTTATCATGCGAGATGTCTACTACGTGCAATAACACATCTGCCTCGCGCACTTCATCCAAGGTACTTTTAAAACTCTCCACCAAATGATGCGGTAGTTTACGAATGAATCCCACCGTGTCACTTAATAAAAATGGGGTGTTTTCAAAAACGACTTTACGGGTAGTGGTATCTAAAGTAGCGAACAATTTATTTTCAGCAAACACTTCGCTCTTACTAATTAAGTTCATGATGGTACTCTTGCCCACATTGGTGTAACCCACTAGTGCCACACGTATAAACTCACCACGGTCCTTACGTTGCGTGAATGCTTGTTTATCTATTTCTTGTAAACGCTTGCGCAGTAAAGTAATCTTATCTTTTACAATACGTCTATCAGTTTCAATTTCTGTTTCACCGGGACCACGTGAACCAATACCCGCACCTTGTCTTTCCAAATGCGACCACATCCCTTTAAGTCTTGGTAAGATGTATTGGTATTGCGCTAACTCCACTTGCACTTTTGCTTGTGCCGTTCTTGCACGACGTGCAAAAATATCTAAGATCAAATCGCTTCGATCAATCACCCTGCACTTGGCTTCCTTTTCGATATTTTGAATTTGTGATCCAGTTAACTCATCATCAAAAATAACTACATCAATATCCTTCGCTGCCACATATTGTTTAATCTCTTCTAGCTTACCCTTCCCCACAAATGTTTTGCTGTCGGGATGAGGGAGTCTTTGTTTGAATACTTTAATCGCAATGGCCCCAGCAGTTTCAGCTAAAAAAGCCAACTCTGCTAAATATTCATTCACCTGTTCTTCGGTATGTTCTTGCTGAATCACGCCCACTAACACGGCCTTCTCTTCCTCCTTAATAATTTGCTTTTTCTCTATCAAAATGAAACTGTATTTAAACAAAGATAACTCAATACCTATGTAGAATAAAAAAACCCTCCTTTTATGTAAAGAAGGGTTCTAAATATGTAAAAGTGATTATAAACCGCTAATGCTTAAACCAACAGATAATCTATTGAAAGCAGGACCGAATCCATCACGAACGACAGGTGATACTGAGTAACCCAGATTCATTGAAATAATACCGTAACCAGCTCTTGCAGTCAAAGTAAAATCATTATTTGTGAAGAACCTTTTGTTGTTAATTTTTTGAACATAGGTTTTACCGTAAAGCGAACTGCCATTGAATGTTTGGAGATCCTTAGATTTTGTAAAGCCTTTAAATAATAAACCCACTTTAAGACCTGCTGCAAATTTCCAGGACTTAGCAGGATTGGCAGGATTAGAATAGTATCTTATTTCGGCAGGCACTTGTAAGTACACTGTGGCAACTTTATGTTTATCAAAACGGTTCGCTAAAGAATCCAATTGTTTAAAACGGATGGAATTGGCTACTTGCGCAAGGTCTACAAAAGTGCCTTTATCGATGTATTGGTTGTTGGTACCAAAACCTACACCATAAGCCAAACTAAATTTGTTATTGGTTCTAAAAGGCTTGTCCATCATAAAATAGATATTGAAATGACGTCCAATGCCAGATGTCTTCACACTATCAGGTCCACCAGTCCAACTATCAGCACCAAATTGAATCATTAAGTGATCGGCAGGACGGCTAGATAAATCGGCCATTTTCTTTTCGGGAGGATTTGATTGCGCATTTGCTAATCCACTGAATAACAAAATAGTAAGGAGGGATAAAATTACTTTCTTCATTTGGCAAAAATAATTGAAAAAAAGGGTAGAACACTTTAAAAAAGGTTAAAATATTGGGGGATTAAGTTCAATAACAGGGTCAATTTTACTATTTTTGCAGCCTGTCATCGAAAGATGCGGGCCTATAGCTCAGTTGGTTAGAGCACCTGACTCATAATCAGGGGGTCCCAGGATCATGCCC
>CAIZLI010000047.1 GCA_903933765.1 uncultured Bacteroidota bacterium | reverse complement strand
GCTTGAATGAAGCCGGCAATTATAGTCGATTTTTTTGCACAAATTACATTATAAACAATTGATAATCAATGAAATTAGTAAGTTATTTAAAATCGGGTGAAATCCAACTAGGCGCGATTGTGAATGAGGCCCTCTACAACCTCCAATCTGTGAATGAAAACTTGCCAAAAAACATCATTGATTTTTTTCAGTCTAGCAATGATTTAATTCAACAAACAGAAAAGCAACTTTCAAAAATTGCAGACCATAGTTTGAGTGTGGAACCTGTGAAGGATTATACTTTATTGGCGCCAGTGCCTCGTCCAACTTCATGCAGGGATGGTTATGCATTTCGTCAACACGTGGAGTCGGCAAGAAGGAACAGAGGCGTTGAGATGATTAAAGAATTTGATCAGTATCCTATTTTTTATTTTACCAACCACAATGCAGTGCAAGGTCCTGGTGATATCTATTGTATGCCAGATCATTTTCAACAACTTGACTTTGAATTAGAAGTGGCCATTGTGATTGGTAAAGAAGGTCGAAACATCAAAGCAAAAGATGCAGATGCATATATCGCTGGCTTTACCATTATGAATGATTTAAGTGCTAGAAAATTACAAATGGAAGAAATGCTCTTAAACTTAGGACCAGCAAAGGGAAAAGATTTCTCTACGGTGATTGGTCCTTGGTTGGTGACACCCAATGAATTGAGTCCTTTTTTAGTGCCTGCAAAACAAGGGCATGTTGGCAATAATTATAATTTATCTATGAAGTGCTGGGTAAATGATATATTGGTTTCGGAAGGAAATGTAAAAGATATGGACTGGACATTTGCAGAGATCATCGAAAGATGTTCTTATGGCGTAACCGTTTATCCTGGTGATGTGATTGGATCTGGCACCGTTGGTACTGGTTGCTTTTTAGAATTAAATGGAACTGGTAAATTACATAATCCAAATTATCAACCTCAATGGTTGCAAGCAAATGATACGGTAAAAATGACCATCGACGGATTAGGTACTTTAGTCAATACCATCAAAGCAGAAGCAACCGATTGGTCTATCTTGGCACTCAAAAAATAATTGAATAAACTATTTGCATGTTAACATTAGATACAGATCAACTAAGCACACAGGAAATACAACAGTATTTACAATATGCAATTGCGCCTAGGCCCATCTGCTTTGCATCCACTATTGACTTAGCGGGTAATGTGAACTTAAGTCCTTTTAGTTTTTTCAATTTGTTTAGCATGAACCCGCCGATTTGTATTTTCTCTCCATCCCGAAGAGTAAGAGACAATACCACTAAGCATACCCTTGAAAATATTAAAGAAGTACCTGAATGTGTGATCAATATTGTGAACTACAATATGGTACAACAAGTGTCTTTGTCTAGTTGTGATTATCCTAAAGGTACCAGTGAATTTACGAAAGCTGGATTTACCGAATTGGCGTCAGAATTGGTTAGACCGCCTAGGGTTGCTGAATCACCCATACAGCTTGAATGCATTGTACAAGAAGTGATTGCATTGGGAGCGCAAGCAGGTGCTGGTAATTTAGTATTGGCAGAAATTAAAAAAATCCATTTACACGAATCTATCCTTGATGCAAGCAATCATATTGATCAAGCTAAATTAGATTTAGTAGCGCGTCTTGGTGGAGATTGGTATGCAAGAATTACAGAAGCGAATTTATTTAAAGTAGAAAAGCCAAATACTAAATTAGGCATTGGATTTGATCAACTACCTAAAGCAATCAAAGAAAGTAGTTTACTCACTGCAAACGAAAAAGCACAATTAGCCAATACAAATATTGCGCCTTTATTGAATACTACTAATGAATTCAAATTATCTTCCGAAAAAATACAAGCAATTAAAGCGGCCCTCTCTAATAACGAAACCGAATTGGCTTGGGCTATTATTCAAACTTTAGTTTAGTATCAATAATCTTTAAGCCGTCCTTGATTAATTTTGTATAAGCTGGATACTTATTAGACTGTGCATTTAAAAAAGTTCTTAATTCGTTTGCCAATGCTTGTTGCGTTGGCATGGTGTCTGCTAATTCTAATAATTCCATTGCCCCAAGCCAATCTGTTTCAAAATCATTTTTAATATGTTGCCAAATTTGATGCAAGCTATCATCCGACTTGGCTTCTTCTCTATAGTTTCTTATTT
>CAIZLI010000046.1 GCA_903933765.1 uncultured Bacteroidota bacterium | reverse complement strand
TTTTTTTGCTTTTGCTTTCTTTGCTACTACTTTTTTAGGAGCTGCTTTCTTTTTAGCAGGTGCCTTCTTAGCGACTGCTTTTTTTGCTACTGCTTTCTTTGCTTTTGCTTTTTTCTTGCTTGCCATAAACGTATGTTTTTTTAAGGATTTTTGATTTTTATAAAATTACATTCTTTTATTGTAACAAAATAAAAACAGTTTTAATTTTTTAATAATAAATTTGTTTTATGCAATCAAATATTACCATGGTTTTAGGGGCATCGCCCAATCCAGAAAGATATAGTTATATGGCCACTGTCATGTTATTAGAAAAAGGTCATGCTATTTATCCCTGTGGGATTAAAAAAGGGATGATCCAATCACTGCAAATTGAGCAAGAATGGCCAATTCCAGGCTCCATCACCACTTTGACTTTGTATTTAGGCCCTACTGCGCAAGAAGCATATTACAATCAAATTATTGCATTAAAGCCTCAGCGTATTATTTTCAATCCAGGCACTGAAAATCCTACATTGGTTCAACTAGCGCGCGCCGCTAATATTGAAACAATTGAAGCTTGTACATTAGTAATGTTAACGACTGGTCAATATTAAGGGAATATCAAAAAGCCTGTCCCCAGCCAGCACGGTCCAATGTCCTGTATTGAATTGATTCACTAATATGTTGATTTTGAATCTCTTTTGACCCATCTAAATCTGCGATCGTTCTAGCAACTTTAATGATTCGATCATAGGCTCTTGCACTCAGATGAAATTGCTCCATAGCCATCTTTAATAATTGAGCAGATGCATCATCTAATTGCGCCCATGCTTTTAATTCATAAGATTGCATTTGTGCATTTGTGTTGATGCCTAACCGCTTTGCATATCGATTTAATTGAATAGCTCTTGCTTTTTGTACCCTGTTGCGAATGGTCAATGAGTTTTCTATAATGCTATTGCTTGTTAGTTCTTCATAGGATACAGGGACCACTTCAATTTGTAAATCAATCCTGTCAAGTAATGGTCCTGAAATTTTGTGTAGGTATTTTCCAACACTACTTGGACTACATGTACATGCTTTTTGAGGATGATTAAAATACCCGCAAGGGCAGGGATTCATAGAAGCAAAAAGCATAAACCGACTTGGAAACTCAACAGTTTGTCTCGATCTTGAAATGCTCACAAATCCTGCTTCCATAGGTTGTCGTAAAATTTCTATGGCAGCCCTGCTAAATTCTGGCAACTCATCTAAAAATAAAACACCATTATGTGCCATCGAAATTTCACCAGGTTGTGGTATGGATCCGCCACCCACTAAGGCAATGGCTGATAAAGAGTGATGTGGATTTCTAAATGGACGGGTTTGCATCAGTCCAGCCTTGGGTGAGAGCTTACCCAGCAAGCTATACACTTTACTTGTCTCCAATGTTTCTGCATGACTCATTTCTGGCAGGATACTAATACTCGTTTTTGCAAGCAATGTTTTTCCTGCACCTGGTGGTCCAACCATAATCAAATTATGTCCTCCTGCAGCAGCAATTTCAATGGCTCTTTTTGCTTGTAGCTGTCCCTTGATAAAAGCAAAGTCAAGCGGATAACTGATTGGTGTTTCCTTATCCGCATCAATTTGTTCAAAAGGAGTATAAGATTCAGGATGATTACAAAAATGGGTGACTTCGGTGAGGTGATCAAATGCATACACTTTAAGCCCCTCAATCAAAGACGCTTCGGCAGCGTTAATGGAAGGAATAATCAATCCCGCTAATCCAGCTTCTTTTGCATAGATCGCCATAGCAAGTACCCCTTTGATTGGCTGGAGTGCGCCATTTAGACTAAGCTCACCCATCATTAAGTAATCTGATAAAACGGTTGAATTGATAATTTGATCCGATGCAGCAAGGATACCAATGGCAATAGGAAGATCAAAAGCAGGTCCTGTTTTTTTGATATCAGCAGGGGCTAGGTTGATGACCAGTTTTGTTCTCGGCATCTGAAACCCATTGGCCTTGATGGCAATTTCTGTGCGATGTAAACTTTCTTTGACGGCGGTATCAGGGAGTCCAACGATACAATAGCCCTGACCCATACTCACATTGACTTCTACTTGTATGCCGATGGCGTCCATTCCATATAAGGAAGCACCTCTTGTTTTAACGAGCATGTTTCTTTGAAAAATAGCAAATAATTGAAACCGTATTTAAGTATTAATACGTTCAATTAAATCCACAACGCCCTCTCTTTCTAAAATAAGATAACCAAGTCTATCCTGGCTTACCCCTTTTTTCAAGGTGTAATTAAATAGCAAAGTTTTGTCAATGACAGTGGTTTCAAAATAACAAAATTGTATATGTGGATAGGCTTTCAACGGTTCGCTGATTTCATATAAATGAGTAGATAAAATACACAAGGATTGTTTTAAGGCTTGTAAACCTTCAATCACTTTTGT
Organism: uncultured Bacteroidota bacterium; assembly: GCA_903933765.1. GTDB lineage: Bacteria > Bacteroidota > Bacteroidia > Chitinophagales > Chitinophagaceae > Sediminibacterium. The sequence continues at coordinate 9,554 of CAIZLI010000046.1, read as the reverse complement.
ACTACACTTCATCGCATCAATGATATTGGTCCCTTTAAATAATTCATCTATGAGGACTACATATTTTTTTCCATCCATCACCTGCGTTAAAGTATGCTTAATGCGTTGCACTTCATTAAAGAAATAACTTTCTCCTTTGAGCACATTGTCGGCAGTGGTTAGATTGGTGATTAATCCATCAAAAATACTAAGCTTACATTTTTTTGCTGGCACACCCATCCCAATATGTGCGAGGTAGGTCAATAGTCCAACTGTTTTAATAAAAGTACTTTTACCGGCCATGTTTGCGCCAGTTAAAAATAAAAAACCTGCCTGGTCATTTAAGCTTAAATCATTCCCAACTGCATTGGTTACAAGTGGATGTACTGCGCCTTCAAATTCAATCACAGGCGTAGGTTGATCCACCCATTCTGGAAAAATAAAATGGTATTCCTGTATTGCAGTAGCCATACTATAATAGGCGTCTAACACATAAAAGTGGGCTTGTAAATTTTTGACCTGTGTTTTATATTGGTAATAAAAAAAGTAACCTAATTCCAATATAGCTTGAGGATCATTTTTTAAATTTTTGCTATTAATTTTTAGACAATCTAAATTGGCGATTCCTTGTTTGATGGGTTTAATTAAAGCATTGAGTGCAATATTATGGGTATACCCCTCAAACACTTTTAGCCACTGATCTAATGATTGAACAAAATTCAATAAGTGCTGAACAGAATAAGCAATTATAGCATAATCTGTTTTATTCCAAAATTGATACAAATAGGCACCGGTAAAACTAATGTGTTTTGGAATCTGTGAAAAGCCAGTTCCATAAAATTGATCAATGACCAAACATGTTCCATTGGAAATTTTCATCTGGTCTAAAAAAGCTTTCTCAGAAATAAAAATTCCTAAGGCAGATTGCCTAGATTCAATAGCATACTTGGAAGCTAATGGTGCTGTGATGAGCTGCATCCAGTGCGCTTTACCACCATTTGTTTTACAAAAATCTAAATGACTAGCTAGTCCTTTAGATTCATTGTGATCCAATAATCCAATATCGAGTATGGTGGTTTTATCTACCTGCATTTAACTTCTTGTAAACTGCATTCTGCTTCCTTTTTGTGCTTCATTGAACTGTCCTTGATGATAAACAAGGTGTCCATTGACAAAAGTAGATTGAATGCTATAAGGAAATTCGGTCCCCTCAAATGGACTCCATCCGCATTTGTATAAAATATTTTCTTTAGTCACTGTATAAGGCAATGCCTTTACGAGCACTAAGTCTGCATGATAACCTTCTCTAATGAAACCTCTTTCTTTAATTTGAAAACAAGTGGCTACGGCATGACTCATTTTTTCTACCATTTTTTCCATGCTCAATTTCCCTTCATGTACATATTTTAACATCAACATCATGCCATGTTGAACCAAAGGCAATCCAGCATGCGCATGTACATAGTCTTCTTGTTTTTCGGCCCAGGTATGCGGCGCATGATCTGTCGCAATAATATCTAGTTGGTCATTCAATAAACCCTCCCATAATGCAGTTCTATTTTCTGCTGACTTAATGGCTGGGTTGCATTTGATTAAATTGCCTTTTGCTGCATAATCGTCTGCTGTAAAATGTAAATGATGTACACAAACTTCTGCAGTAATACGTTTTTCTGCCAAAGGTTTAAGGTTGGAGAATAATTGTAATTCTTTTGCAGTACTAATATGTAATATGTGCAATCTTGTATCAAATTTTTTCGCTAATTGGATGGCTTTGAAAGAAGATTCAAAACAAGCATCTACATCTCTGATGATTGGATGGTCGCTTGGTTCTAAAATAGTTTTCCTTGCTTCTAAATTGGCTTTATTCTTTTTAATGATGGCTTCTTCCTCGCAGTGTGTCGCAATCAATAATTCAGAGCCTTCAAAAATGCGCTCTAAAACAATTGGGTTATCAACTAATAAATTGCCAGTAGAGGATCCCATGAATATCTTCACACCACAAACCTCATTCTTCTTTGCATTGGTTTTTAAAATCTCTTCTACATTGTCTTGAGAAGTGCCCATGAAAAAAGAATAGTTCGCCAGGGCGTTTGCTGCTGCAATTTGATATTTATCTTCTAGTAGTTCCTGTGTAAATACGGGTGGATTGGTATTGGGCATTTCCATAAAACTAGTCGTGCCGCCCGCTACAGCTGCCTTTGCTTCGGTATAAATATTGGCTTTATGGGTCAAGCCTGGTTCTCTAAAATGCACTTGATCGTCTATCGCACCTGGTAAGAGAAATTGACCTGTGCCATCTATTTCTTCCACTGCAAAATTTGCATCTATGCTACTCGCTATTTTTTCTATCCTTCCATCCTTTATTAAAACATCACCTATAAAGCGACGACCTTCATTGACAATGGTGGTATTTTTGATTAAGTAGTTTGGCATAAAATTTTAATTTTTATCTTTCTATATGTAGTGTGAAATAGACAAAGTTGGAACTTATTTTATCAATATTAGATACTAAAATATCATTCTTCTTTAAGTTTCTTAATCCGTAACTAAATTTAACTTCAGGAGAAACAGTTACGTACCTTAAATAAAAGCTAAGTCCCACACCAATTTCTGCGCCCCAGTCCGTATTTTTAATTACAACAGGATATACTTTGCTAAGTTCAGATCGAAAATCACTTATATCAGGGATTATCCCATTACTTTTTCCAAGATTACTTAAATCAAAATCAATTTTCCCACCTAAGATTAAATAATGTCGCATAAAATCAATACGCTTAAAACCATTGTACCTATCCGACTGAAATTTAATACCTACTGGAAATTGAACAGTACTTGAAGGGATTATAAATTCTTGTTTTGTATCTTCGGTTTTTTTTATTTTAAAATAAAAACTTTTATTGCCTCCAATTAAAAAATTTGGGTTTGTTTTTAGAATTAAATTATTAGCAAGTTTATATGAAGCTGAAAGTCCTAGATTATAATGTGTTTTATTGATTGAATTAATTTCAATAATACTGAGTTGATTTTGGGAGGCACTATTTGAAGTTAAAAAGTTATTAATTCGATTAAAGTTCATGTAATGATTAGCTAATCCGACACTAATGCCAAAATAATAAGGCAATTCGTCATGGTTAGGACGAAACACTTCATCCCTTTGTGCTAATGCAGCACTGCTGATACATAGACTTAGTATGGCTAAGCCTATTTTATTCCGCAATAAATACTGCATATACCTAAGGTTAATTTTTTCTGAATGACTTGTTTAAACCCAACCTGCTCAAATATTTTTATAAATGCTGCACCTTCTGGAAAAGCAATGACGCTATCATTTAAATATTGATAGGCAGCTCTGTTACCTGAAAATAATTTACCAATGGTTGGTGTGACCCAGTTCATGTAAAATTGATAAATAGGCTTGAACCAAAAACTACTTGGTTGAGAAAACTCAAGAATCACTAATTTACTACCAGGTTGTAAGACCCTATAAATTTCACTCAATCCTTTTTCCAAATTGGCAAAGTTACGCACACCAAAAGCCACCATCGCAGCATCAAATGTTTGATCCTCAAATGGAATGGCAGTGCTGTCACCAGTGATTAATTGGATACGATTGCTTAATCCTTTATCTGCAATTTTAATTCTGCCGTATTGCATCATGCCTTCTGAAATATCAATCCCGGTAATTTTATGAGGCGCAATTGTTTTATCGGCCATCAATGCCATATCTGCAGTTCCTGTTGCGATATCTAATAAATGGTTGATTTTTTGTTGACCAAAATAACCAATGGCTTTTTTACGCCATCCTTGGTCAATGCCTAAGCTTAAAAAGCGGTTTAAAAAGTCATATCTTTTTGCAATATGATCGAACATGGTTGCAACCTGTTCTTTTTTGGCAGCATGACTTGCTGCATAAGGCACTATTTTATCGTGTTCATATTCACTCATAGGGCAAAGATATTGATTTTGTGGATGCTTTGATTATCTTCGTTTTTCATGAAAGCAAGGATCTATAAATCTACCGGTAGTTGGTATAGCGTAAAGCTAGAAAATGGCCAATTTTGTCAAGCCCGAATTAAAGGGGTGATTAAATTGGATGCCATTACTTCTACCAATCCAATTGCAGTGGGTGATTGGGTGGAATGCGCCATGGAGGAAGATCTAGAGCAGGCGGTCATGATTCATCATATTATAGAAAGAGACAATTATGTGGCTAGACAATCCCCCCATAATAAAAGGCAACAACATATTATTGCCTCAAATATGGATCAATCTATTTTATTAGCAACATTAAAATCTCCTAAGACCTCACAGGGTTTTATAGACCGTTTTTTGGTGTCTTGTGAAGTTTTTCATATTCCTGCTATTATTGTATTCAACAAAGCAGATCTCTACGAGGAAGAAGAATTAGAAAGGTATGTTGAATTAAAAACAATGTATGAGGCAGTTGGATATCAAGTGTTATTAATTAGTATCGAACAAAAAATGGGTCTTGAACCATTGGATGCATTATTGAAAAATAAAACGACATTAGTTAGTGGACATAGTGGTGTTGGTAAATCTTCCTTAATTAATTATTTATTTCCACACCTTGATTTAACCACACAGGAAGTGAGTGGATGGAGTGGTAAAGGAATGCATACCACTACATTTGCGCAGATGTATGATTACCCTGGAGGTGGCGCTGTGATTGACACACCGGGTATGCGTGAATTAGGATTGGTGAATTTAGAGAAAGAAGAATTAGCGCAATATTTTCCAGAAATGCGTGCGAAGATGCAGGATTGTCAATTCAACAATTGCCAACATATTAATGAGCCAGGATGTGCGGTGAAAGCTGCTGTAGAAAAGGGCATTATTTCTGAAGCACGCTTTTTTAGCTATGTGGATTTATGGCATGGGATCGAAGAAAAAAAATACTAGACTATTTTACGCCAACTTACTTGCTCGCATCTGGTGCCTCGTTGTAATCACTAAACCAAGAAGCATATTTGACATAATTATTGGAGATGCGGTTGATCTCTCCATGAATTAAATCTTCCGAAACCATCTTCACTTTTTTTGCGGGCACACCGGCATAAATACTTCCAGCTTCTACAATCGTCCCTTCTAAGACCACAGCCCCGGCTGCAATAATTGCATTGGAGTGTACCACACAGGCATCCATCACGATACTGCCCATGCCTATTAATACATTGTCATGAATGGTACAGCCATGTACCATGGCATTGTGACCAATTGATACATTGTTGCCAATATTAGTGGGGTGTTTTTGATAAGTGCAATGAATAATCGCACCATCTTGTACATTCACTTTATCGCCCATTTTGATATAATGCACATCGCCACGAATCACTGCATTAAACCATACAGAACAATCTGCCCCCATGCTGACTTCGCCCACGATGGTGGCATTGGGTGCGATAAAACAATTTTCACCAATTTGGGGTTCTTTTCCGTTAACAGGTAGTATGGTTGCCATAAAAATGCGACTTTTGTACTGCAATTTATACCGAATGTCCAGATTAAACAATAGACAATTTTTTTTACAGCATTTAGCCCAAACATCACCTAAGCCCATTGGGCTAGAAGTAGAACGTGCATCGGGCGTGCATATCTATGATACAGATGGCAAATCCTATGTCGATATGATTGCAGGATTTAGTGTTTGCAATATTGGGCATAGTCATCCAAAAGTGATTGCTGCGATAGAGCAACAAATTAAACATTACATGCATGTGATTGTATATGGTGAGTTTATTCAATCACCACAAGTGCAATATGCAAAAGCTTTATTGTCATTATTGCCAGAAAATTTACAATCCATTTATTTTACCAATAGCGGTGCAGAAGCAGCAGAGGGTGCTATGAAATTGGCGAAGCGAGTTACAAAGCGCACCAGAATAATTGCATTTGATGGGGCCTATCATGGCAGTACACAAGGGGCTTTGAGTGTGATGGGGGATGAGTATTTTAGAAACGCGTATCGTCCATTGTTGCCAGATGTATTGCATCTTAGATACAACAACATGGAGGATATTGAATTGATAGATCATCATGTAGCCTGTGTGATGGTAGAACCTGTGCAAGCCGAAACTGGTATTACAGCAGCTTCGGAAGCATGGTTAAAAGCATTAAGGGCTAAATGTGATGCGCTATGTATTTTATTGATCTTTGATGAAATTCAATCTGGTTTTGGTAGAACAGGCACCTTATTTGCATTTGAACAATACGGCGTTATACCAGATATTTTATTGACAGGAAAAGCTTTAGGCGCAGGTTTGCCATTAGGAGCGTTTATCAGTTCTCCAGCCATGATGGGTACATTGACTTATGCACCTGTATTAGGCCATATCACTACATTTGGGGGGAATCCAGTGTCATGCGCAGCAGGTAAAGCAGGACTAGAAGTATTACTTGAATCCGGTTGGATGGATGAAGTCAAAGCAAAAGAAAAATACTTATTAGATGCATTCACTCATCCCGCAATCTTGAATAAACAACATAAAGGACTTTGGATGTCTTTGCAATTTGCAACACCAGAAATCACCAAAATAATTGCCGCTAATTGTGTGGCCAATGGCGTGATCACAGATTGGTTCTTATTTGCAGAAGATCGTATACGAATAGCGCCACCTTTGAGTATCACGATGGATGAATTAAAAATTGCTGTTCAAAAAATCATTGAAAGTATTGACCAGTCTTTATAATTGGATCAATTATAAAATATCATTGGTCGTCTAATAATTTATTAGCAATCTCCTGTCCTACAAAAACGACGGTACAAATTTTCGTAGATCGGAATGATATGGTGGATATCAAACAATTTAGCCTGTTCTAATGCATTGTGCTTAAAAGCTTTTAGTTGCGCATCATCCTTTAATAGTTCAATGGCTCTTTTACTCATTGTGGCCACATCGCCCACATTTGCAGTATAGCCTGTCTTACCATCAATATTGATTTCGGCTAATCCTCCTGCATTTGAACTAATGACTGCCACACTGGAAGCCATTGCTTCTAATGCCACTAAACCAAAACTTTCATATTCAGAAGGCAATAAGAATAAATCACTCACTGCTAAAATATCTTCCATCTGTTCTTGCTTACCTAAGAAACGGACATCCGACTCAATACCGTATTGTCTTGCTAAGTCTTCGGCAATAGGACGTTCTGGACCATCGCCCACCATCAATAATTTAGAAGGGGTGGCTGCATGGATATTTTTAAATATTTCCATCACATCGCCAATCCTTTTTATTTTTCTAAAGTTAGATGCATGCACCACAATTTTTTCTTCATGCGCAGAAATCACTTTTTTAAATGCAGCCAATGGCTTTTTATTGAATCTTTTTAAATCCACAAAATTATGTATCACTTCTATCTCTTTGCGGATCTCAAAATGCTTTAATGTTTCTTGTTTTAAATTTTCAGACACTGCTGTAATCGCATCACTTTCGTTGATCGAAAAAGTCACAACGGGTTCGTAGGTTTTGTCGCGACCAACCAATGTAATATCTGTTCCATGCAAAGTGGTGATGACTGGAACCAGTCTACCAGTTTTTTGTTTTACAATTTGCTTTGCAGTATACGCAGCAGAAGCATGTGGGATTGCATAGTGCGCATGGATCAAATCCAAGTCATGGTTTAAGATCACATCCACCATGGTGCTTGCTAGTGCTAATTCATAGGGTGGGAAGTCAAACAAAGGATACGTAGGTACCCTTACCTCGTGGTAAAATATATTTTCGTGAAAGCCATTTAAACGAACCGGTTGTTGGTAGGTAATAAAATGGATTTCATGTCCTTTATCTGCTAAAGCTTTTCCAAGTTCTGTGGCTAAGACACCACTACCACCAAAAGTAGGATAACAAACTATTCCGATCTTCATTTTGCGCTATTATGACTACAAAGAACAACTAAAAAATCGATAAAATTTAGTTATATTTAATAAATTATTTGAAAGTTAAAACAAGCACATTATGCGTACATTTTTCCTATTCCTTTTTGCCCTTCCATTGATGGTACAGGCGCAATCAAAGACAGACAGTACTACTATTAAAATGATGTCAGACGAGATCATGAGAAATGGTAAGGCCTACGATTTATTAAGAGAGTTAACCAAGAATATTGGTGGCCGTTTAGCAGGTTCTCCGCAGCAACAAAATGCGGCAATCTGGGGTAAGCGCCATATGGAATCCTTTAAGCCCGACCAAGTGTTTATGCAAGCTTGCAAAACACCTAATTGGCAGCGCGGTGGAAAAGATTTTAGTGCAGTGGTTGCTGCAGATGGAAAACCAATGATGGATAAATTGGAAGTGTTCGCTTTAGGAAATTCTTTATCGAGTAATGGATTAGTGGAAGCTGAATTATTGGCGGTAGCTAATTTTGATGAATTGGAAAAAAGAAAAGACGAAGTCAAAGGCAAGATTGTTTACTACCATAGTCAATTTGATCCTACAACGATTCAAACATTTAAAGCTTATAGTGAGTCAGGAGTGTATCGTAGATCTGGTGCTAGCCGTGCTGCTAAATATGGTGCAGTGGGTATAATGATTCATTCTTTAAGTACAGCGCCTGATAACGCACCGCATACTGGCACAATGGTGTATGACGAAGCTTATCCAAAAATTCCTGCTGTCGCTTTAGGGCCAAATGATGCAAAAAAAGTTTGGAATCAATCTAGAAACAAGCAATTGGTCGTGCAAATGCAAACCTATGGTTTCTTTTTACCTGATGCAGACGAAAACAATGTGGTAGCAGAAATTAAAGGCTCCGAGTTTCCAAATGAAATTATCACAGTTGGTGGTCACTTAGATAGCTGGGATGTCAATGAAGGTGCACATGATGATGGCGCTGGCATTGTACAAACAATGGAAATTTTACGCACGATGAAAGCATTGAACTACAAGCCTAAAAGAACCATTCGTTTTGTGTTATTCGCAAACGAAGAGAATGGAGGTAAAGGCGGTGCTAAATATGCAGAGCTTGCCAAACAAAATAATGAAAAACATATTTTTGCTTTAGAGAGTGATGCAGGTGGATTTACACCAAGAGCAATTGGTATTAGTGCAACAAGTCCTGAGCAATTTAAAAAATTCCAACAGTGGGCTAATTTATTAAAGCCTTATGGAACGGAGATCACAGCTGGTGGCGGTGGTGCAGATATTGGACCATTAAAGAATGTGAATGCCTCTATCGTACTTGCAGGATTAGTGCCAGATAGCCAACGCTATTTTGATATACACCACTCAAAAACAGATGTTTTTGAAAATGTAAATAAGCGTGAACTATTATTAGGTGCGGTGAATATGGCTGCGGTGATTTACTTAATCGACCAGTACGGAACCAACTTATAATTTAAAATCTAATATTTAAAATATAGCTACCCCTCGCGCTCAAGCGGAAAGAACCGATATCGCTCTCGGGGTACTATATTTTAAATTTTGATCATCTTTATTAAAATATAGCAACCTCTCGTTCTCAAGCGGAAAGAACCGATATCGACCTCGAGGTTCTATATTTTAAATTAAATGTTCAAGCAATAAAAAAAGCCCTTACAATTTGTAAGGGCTTTTTTT
>CAIZLI010000045.1 GCA_903933765.1 uncultured Bacteroidota bacterium | reverse complement strand
GTTGAACGCGAAACAACATGCTAGAGAGGCGCAAGTAGTTGCTGAAGCTGGATTGACTGGTGCAGTGACCATTGCCACCAATATGGCAGGTCGTGGAACGGATATTAAATTAAGCCCCGAAGTGAAAGCAGTAGGTGGTTTGGCTATATTGGGTACAGAACGTCATGACTCTCGTCGTGTAGACAGACAGTTAAGAGGTCGTGCTGGAAGACAAGGTGATCCGGGTTCTTCTCAGTTCTTTGTTTCTTTAGAAGATGATTTAATGCGCATGTTCGGAAGTGAGCGTATTGCTAAAGTGATGGACTTTGCCGGATATAAAGAAGGCGAAGTGATTCAACATAGTATGATTACCAAGTCAATTGAACGTGCTCAGAAAAAAGTGGAAGAAAATAATTTTGGTGTAAGAAAGCGTTTGTTGGAATATGATGATGTGATGAACAAACAAAGAACGGTGATTTATAAAAAAAGAAACCATGCTTTGTTTGGCGAACGTTTGGCTTTGGACCTTGACAATGCGTTTTATCAAGTGATTGAAAACTTAAGCTTCAATTATAAAACAACCAATGATTTTGAAGGATTAAAATTGGCCTTGATTGTACAAGTTGGATTAGATACGCAAATCACTAAAGAACAATTTGCTGCAGCAAAAGAGAATGACTTAGCAGAATCATTTTACCAAGAGGCGGTTGCGCATTATGAGTATAAGAAAAAAGACATGATGCAAAATAGCATCCCAGTCTTTAAAAATATTAGAACCCAGGAAGGAAAGCATATTGAAAATGTGATTGTCCCAGTAAGTGATGGCAAGACTGTTTTCAATGTACTAGTGAATCTTGATAAAAATTTAGACACCAAGGGCGCTGCACTTGCCACTGAATTTGAAAAGTCTATTTCACTCAGTTTGATTGATGACGCATGGAAAGAACATTTACGTGCGATGGATGATTTAAAACAATCTGTACAAACAGCTACTTATGAACAAAAAGATCCATTGGTGATTTACAAAATGGAAGCTTTTGAATTGTTTAGGAAAATGGACATAGAGATCAATCATAAAATGGTGCAGTTTTTATGTCATGCACATATTCCATTGGAAGCAAATGAGGTAAAAGAAGGACGTCAACAAAAAACAGATCTAAGTAAGTTAAGCGCGAATAGAACTGAGGATGGAACACCAAAAGAAAATGAATACCATGATCCATCTGCACCTAAACAAGCGCCAATCACTGTAGGTCCAAAAATTGGACGCAATGATCCTTGTCCTTGTGGCAGTGGAAAAAAATACAAAGCTTGTCATGGAAAAGATGCCGCTTAATCAATACATCGATCACACAATACTGAAACCAACTTGCTTGGTGTCGGATATTCATAAAGTTTGTGAAGAAGCAAAATTGTATGCGTTTGCAGCAGTATGTGTGCCGCCCAATTTTGTAAAATTGGCGAAATCATTAACCGAAGGCACCGATTTGAAAGTGGCCACCGTGATTGGTTTCCCATTTGGGTATAGTGCCACAGAGGCAAAAATTGCAGAAATTATTTTAGCGATGGTGGATGGCGCAGACGAGTTAGATGTGGTGGCCAATATTTCGGCGATCAAAAACGG
>CAIZLI010000044.1 GCA_903933765.1 uncultured Bacteroidota bacterium | reverse complement strand
TAATACCAACGCTTTAATGGAATCTCTTCTATCCATGATCAATATTTTTATTTAATTAGATATTATATATTTTTCTTTTGTAACTGATCCAAAATATATTCTGATGTACGCATGGACAAAGCCAAAATAGTCCATGTAATATTTTTATCCGCTTGAGAGGTAAATACTGAACCATCTACACAGAATAAATTTTTACAATCATGCGCTTGTCCAAATGCATTTAAGGCAGATGTTTTTTTGTCACTACCCATACGAACTGTTCCCGCTTCATGAATAATATTACCTGGATTTGATAACCCATATTTATTACTTGCATCATCTTGATCACCCCAAGTAATTACTGCGCCCATTTCATGCATAATTTCACGGAAGGTTTCCTTCATATGTTTTGCTTGTTGTACTTCGTATTCTGAATTTTTACAATCAAACTTTAATACTGGAATACCATATTTGTCAACTACATCCGGGTCAATTTTACAATGATTTTCAAACCTAGGCACCGCTTCACCTCTTCCGCCCATACCTACACTTGCACCATAAAAAAAGCGAACATCCTCTTTCAATGATTCTCCGTATCCACCAGCTTCCTTGGTTCTACCATTGACTTGAAACTTGCCATTCAATCCTTGTTGGCCCATTCCAAATCCGTAACCTGGTTGACTCATACCACCCCAATATTCAATATGGTATCCTCTAGGAAAATTTAATTTTTTATTATCCAACCACCAAGGTGTATACACGTGCATACCACCAACGCCATCTTCGTTGTAACGCTTACGACCAAACAAACTTGGAATAACGCCACCCAAAGCAGCACCAGTTGAGTCATGCAAATAATGTCCTACAACGCCTGAACTATTAGCCAAACCATTTGGATGTTTGGATGATTTTGAATTTAATAATAAACGCGCAGTCTCACATGTACTTGCACCTAACACAACTATTTTTGCATTAATTTGATACTCCTGTCTATCGGCTTTGTTCACATAGGAAATGCCTACCGCTTTACCTTCTCTGTCCGTAATTACTTCACGTGCCATAGCACCAGTAATTAAATCAACATTGCCTGTTAATAGTGCTGGTCGAACTAAAACCGAAGAAGAAGAAAAATCGCCGTACACTTTACATGAACGATTACATTGACCGCAGTAAAAACAAACCCCGCGATCATCATTTATTTTTTTTGTTAAAATAGATAAACGGGATGGAATCACTGGTATGTTAATTCCTGTTGCTGCTTTTTTAAACATCAACTCATGCAACCTTGGTTTTGGTGGCGGTAAAAAAATACCATCTGGATCATTTGGTAAACCTTCATTCGTTCCGTATACACCAATTAATTTATCAATTTTATCATAATAAGGTTTGATGTCCTCATAACCTATTGGCCAATCGTCGCCTAAGCCGTCAATACTTCTTCTTTTAAAATCTTTTGGCCCGAATCGCAATGAAATACGACCCCAATGGTTGGTACGACCACCTACCATTCTAGCTCTCCACCACTCAAATTTATCACTGCCTGGCGTTTGGGTATACGGTTCACCATCAATTTCCCAACCCCAGTAGGACGCATCAAAATCGCCAAATGGACGCATTTTGGTACTTGCCCCACGACGCGGTGATTCCCATGGATTTTTTAGTTGTGATGAG
>CAIZLI010000043.1 GCA_903933765.1 uncultured Bacteroidota bacterium | reverse complement strand
TATCGAAGGGGTGTTTGCTGCTGGAGACGTTCAAGATAAAAATTATCGTCAAGCGGTAACCGCTGCAGGTAGTGGTTGTATGGCAGCTTTAGACGCTGAGCGTTTCTTAACAGCAAAGGGTCACTAATTAAATCTTTACTATGCACATCTATTTAAATGATTTAATTTTCAATGGTTTTCATGGGGTTTATCCTGCAGAAAAAAAAATTGGAAATACATTTAAAGTCGATCTGCGTATTCAATTGACTCCGGCTTCCAAAACAATCGAAAAATTAGAACAAACCATTGATTATGTGCAAGTATATGCCTTGATCCAAAAAATCATGGCAGTCCCGACGCCATTACTTGAAACGATTGTAACAAATATCGCTGATCAAATTTTAGCAGCGCATCCTATGGCGGAATCTGTGTATGTAAAAATCACAAAACAACAATTGTCTGTGCCTTATTTTGAAGGAACGACTGCCGTTGATATTGAACGTACAAGGTCAAATTATTCTAAATCAACTTCGTCTATTTAGAAACTGATTCGATTAAGGATTTAAATTTTCTTATTCTTCCAACGCATCGTCCTGATATAGAAATAGGAAGGAATCAATAAGCTCAACCAGTAGATAATCTCACTAAACCATCCATAAGTGATAGGCATTTGGTAATATTCTAGTACAAGATAATTGTAGATGATATAAATAACAATGGCTGCAAATTCAATCATTAAAGTTACTTTAGATTGTCCTGTACCTGTCACGGCACTTAACCAAATAGTAGAAGCGGACATTAAAAGCAAAGCAACAGAAACGATTCTTAAAACAGGAATGCCTTCGGTTAAAAAGCCATCCCCTTGTCCATAGATGGAAAGAAATTGAGCAGCAAATACATTGATCATAATGGCAACAATGAAAGCAAAACCAAAACTCCAGCGCATGATTTTATGAATTAATTCAAGCACTTTGTCTTGTAAATCTTGTCCAATGATATTACTCACCATGGTGGTAGTGGTGGCAGCGAAAGCCCAGGTAAAACAACCAAAAAAGCCAAATATATTGCGCATGGCATTGGATACCGCAAGGGATTGCTCTCCTCTATGTTCTATTAAAATATAAAAGAATTCCCAGCTAATAATGCTAATCATGTACTGCATCATCAATGGGGAAGATTGCACCAAAATGAGTTTTACATAATCCATTTTGAGTTCAAGCTTTTTGAATAAATCAAATCTTGCCCCAATCTTTTGATAATGTATCACAAGGTAAATAACAAGCAAGCCCATGATTTCGGCAATGATAGATGCATAAGCTGCTCCATTTAAACCCATAGCGGCAAATCCAAAATGTCCAAAGATCAAATTATAATCAAAAAAGATATTGAACAATGCTTCAGTGGCTGTACCAATGATCAAGAATTTACTTTGATTGGTGCCTACTAATAAAGCATTACGCATTTGGTAGATGAATAAAAAGGGTAGGCCCCAAATACGTATTTTAAGAAATTCAATGACGGTATTGGCTCTTGATGAATCAATTAATAAAGCATGAAATATTGTAGGCGCTATAAAGTAAGTAAAACCAATACCAACAATTGATAAGAAAATTGAAATAATGACGCCTTGATTAAATAAGACACCAATCTCATCTACTCGGTTTTCGCCTGCTCGTCTCGAAATAAGTGCTTGTAAACCATTATTGAGTCCTTGTCCCATCACACCAAAAATCAAATAATAGACCCCTGTAATACCTCCAATGGCGAGTGCTTGTTTGCTTAAAGCACCTAAAAAGATATTGTTGATGATAAAGTTAAACTGAGGTACCAAGATAGCCAACGCGATAGGGACAGAGATCGTCAGTATTTGTTTACTACTAATATTCACCTGTAAGGATGGGGTCGCTGCTGGTTGACTCATATAATTACAAATCTACAACTAGTTTTATCAATACATAGCCTCTTTTTTTTGTATCATTGCAGTAGAAATTGATTATGAAAAAAATTGGCATTTACGGCGTACAAGAAAGTACAGCAAATAATAAGGTGGAAGATCTTTATTTGATCGTGGACGAACAGTCTATTTGTTTTGTGGTTAAAAACCATATCGATGGGACCTATATTGCTTTTGAATATTTTGAAAACACCACAGATCAAAATGGGTGGAATCAACTTTTAGGTTATTTGCAGAATAATTCAAAACTGATTCAATCTTTTTATAGACAGGTTCAATTTGTAATGAATACAAAAAGAACCTTATTAACTAAAACTGTGCACGCTGGTGCAGATGCATTTTACCATAATGAATTTAGTTTGGTTGTTGGCACAAAAATGGAAGAAGAATTACAATTGCAAAAAATTGGTCAAGAACAAGTTTTGGTTTATGGCGTGCCAGATGCATTAAGTACTTTATTAACGAGGTCTTTTCCAACTGGTAAATGGATCAATTATTTAAGCAGTTTAGTTGCTTCTAATAAAGGGGATGGGGTTTGCATTACATTATTGAACGATTACTTTATTTTGTTAATGATTCAAAATGGGAAACCACATTTTGTAAATTATTTTAATAAAAGCGGGGACGATCAAAATCAATACCTGGTGTTGAATGCTTGTATTCAAGCAAATATTCAACCAAAGGATACGAATTTAAATGTAATAGGATACAGTGCCGATAGGGATTTATGGATGCAGGCATTAGCTAGTTATTTTGCAGGGGCACATATGCAACAGGTGCCAGATGAAGGTATTGGAGCTACCTTAAATACGGATTATCCAAACCATCATTACGCGCCTTATTTTATCTTTTAAGTTCTACGCATGAGAATTATTTCAGGAAAATATGGAGGTAGGAGGATTCATCCACCAACCAATATGCCACATACCAGACCCACTACCGATATTGCCAAAGAGGGTTTATTCAATATTTTACATAATAGAGTGGCCATTGACGGCGCCCTTAGTTTGGACTTATTTGGAGGGACTGGTTGTATCAGCTATGAACTAGCATCAAGAGGTGCAGCAGAATTAACCATTGTAGAGAAGGATAAAACAATGCTTGATTTCATTAAAAAGAATATTGATTTTTTGAAAATCGAAAACACCATCACCATTCAGATGGATGTGTTTCAGTTTTTAGCTACTTGCAATCAACAATATGATATCATTTTTGCAGGACCGCCCTATGCTTTAAATACCATTGACGATTTGCCTAAAATCATTGTCGAAAAGAAATTGATCAGCCCTAAAGGGTATTTCATTTTGGAACATACACCTCGTAATGACTATAAAACTTATGAAGGCTATAGTTTCCAAAGAAATTACGGAGCCACTATTTTTAGTTTTTTCGAATGCATATAACAAAGGCCGAAGCGCGTAACATATTATCCCAAAAAAGAGCTGCATTGACTGAGTCAGTATGCATGAAGCTGGATGATTTACTACTCATTCAATTACAACGCATCGATTGGTCAACTACATCCGTCCTTGCTAGTTTTTATCCTTTAGCAAATAAGAATGAACCCAATACTTTGTTATTCGAGAAATACATCAAGACCTTGTATCCATTTATAAGATGCTGTTACCCGATTATTAATGCTGAACAACATCAAATGGATTTTTATTTTGAAACCGAAACCTTGCAGTTAAATGCATATGGTATTCAAGAGCCTTTGCCATTTAATCAAGTGCCCTCAGCAATGATCGATACCATGTTGGTTCCATTACTGGGGTTTGACCAAAAAGGACATCGTGTTGGCTATGGAAAAGGATATTATGATCGCTACTTAGCAAAAGCCAATAAAGGCTTACAAAAAATAGGGGTGTCTTACTTTGAACCAATGGACAATTTCACTGATACCAACGAATTTGACGTACCTTTGTCATGTTGTATCACGCCGTGGAATACCTATGCATTTGAATAATATTTTTTTAAAATCCTTCAGAGTTTTACTCTTGCCTTTTGCTATCCTATATGGCTGGATGGTGACATTGCGTAATTGGATGTATGCTAAAAAATATTTTAAATCAGTGCATTTTAATTTGCCCATCATTTGTGTTGGTAATCTCTCTTTAGGAGGAACTGGCAAGTCGCCTATGGTAGAGCATTTATTATCCATACTTTCTACAGAATATAAAATAGCCACTTTAAGTAGGGGCTATAAACGAAAAACCAAAGGCTATGCTTTAGCGACGGATCAATCCACCGCATTAGAAATTGGAGATGAGCCAATGCAGTTTCATTTAAAATTCCCAAAAGTAGGCGTGGCGGTTGGAGAGCGACGTATCGAAGCCATTCCTCAATTGATCCAAGATATCCCAGATGTACAAACAGTGATATTAGATGATGCATTTCAGCACCGTGAAATAGATGCACATTTTAGTATTCTTTTAACCGAATATGATAACCTGTATTGCGATGATTTCTTTTTCCCAACTGGTGATCTAAGGGATGAACGAAAGTCTGCAAAGCGCGCCAATATCATTGTGGTTACCAAATGTCCTTTGGATATGACAGAAGCAGATAAAGCGGAGGTATTAGAAAAGCTTTATCCAGAACAACATCAATCTGTATTTTTTACAGCCATTACTTACGAAACACCTTATCATATTTACAACCCATCCGACCAATGGGTGTTGACCATGCGAGACGAGGTATTATTGGTTTGTGGTATCGCGAATCCCATTCCTTTAAAAAATTATTTACACGAAAACACACACACTTATTATCAATTAAGTTACAGCGACCATCATATTTTTTCGATAGAAGATTTAAATGAGATGCGCAATAAATTTGAACAGATTAACGCAAAGAGTAAGCTCATTCTTACCACCGAAAAAGATGCCGTTAGATTAGTAAAGTATACCAATGAATTAAATGATATGCCATTGTATGTACTACCTATCAAGCCATTTTTTCTATTTAATCAAGCAACTGAATTTAATCAATTGGTCATTGATTTTGTAGCACAATATCATCAACAAACAAATGAACAGTAAAAAAGACAAGAAGAAGTCAAAAACAACTACAAAGAAGACCCATTTAACGACAACGTATAAAGGGGTTTTAGATATTGCCAAATCTGGCAT
>CAIZLI010000042.1 GCA_903933765.1 uncultured Bacteroidota bacterium | reverse complement strand
TCTTTGAAAAAAGGTGACAAAGTAACTTTAGTAGGTTTTGGTACTTTCTCAGTATCTAAGCGTGCTGCAAGAACTGGTCGTAACCCACAAACAGGTGAGACTATTAAGATTAAAGCAAAGAAAGTTGCACGTTTCAAGGCTGGTAAAGAATTGAGCGGCAAGTTGTAATTTCAAATTTATTTGAATAAAAACCCTCGGATAATCATTTATTCAGAGGGTTTTTTTATATTTGTGCTCCAATCACAATTAAAAAATTACAATATCATGGGTAGAGGAGATAAAAAAACAGCAAAAGGAAAACGCTTTTTAGGTTCTTTTGGTAAAAGCAGACCACACAAAACAAGAAATATTAAGACAGTCGCTCCAAAGGCAAAAGCTTAATTTTTTTTAAAAATAGATTCCCCCGATTATTCGGGGTTTTTTATGCCTATTTTTGCATCATGAAAAGCATTTACTTATTATTTGTATTTCAATTGATCGTATTAGCTGGAAAAGCACAATGCTCCATCTGTACTAAAACAGCTGCGCAGATTGGTGAAGAAGCTGGAAAAGGATTTAATGTTGGTATTCTTTATCTGGCTGCAATGCCTTTTGGCATCATGGGATATGTCGCATATAGATGGTGGAAAAATGAAAAAGCCAGTTAATGTCTCTGCACAATTTTACCATTCAATCCTCCCTGCAACGCACCCAAAATGTGCAAGCACAATTTTCGATCCTAATACCAAGTTGGAACAATCTTGCATTTTTACAAAAATGTATTGAGAGTATCCGAAAAAATTCAACATTACAACATCAGATTATTGTACATGTGAATCAAGGAAAAGATGGCTCTTATGAATGGGTAAAAGCACAAACAGATTTAGAGTACACTTATAGTACAGAGAATATTGGTGTATGTTTTGCGCTCAATGCAGCAAGAACACTCATCAGAACACCTTATTTACTTTACCTCAATGACGATATGTATTTATGTCCAGGATGGGATACTGCCCTAATGGAAGAAATTAAAAGTATTGGACATGAGCTATTCTTTTTATCTGCCACAATGATTGAACCTATTGCATCTAGCAATGCAGTGATTGAAAAAAACTATGGACAGGATATTGCAAATTTTCAAGAAGAAAAACTACTACAAGAATACAGTCAATTAGAAAAGAAGGATTGGTCTGGTGCGACTTGGCCTCCCAATATTTTACCAGTTGCTTTGTGGGATACCGTAGGAGGATACAGTGTTGAATTTAGTCCAGGTATGTATTCTGATCCAGATTTTTCGATGAAACTATGGATGGCAGGTGTACGTTATTTCAAAGGAGTTAGTCAAAGTAGGGCATATCATTTTGGATCTAAATCGGTAGGGCGTGTGAAACGCAATAAAGGCTACAATCAATTTATACAAAAATGGGGATTTACTTCTAGCTTACTTACAAAACATATGTTACACAGAGGGGAAGATTGGAATGGCCCTTTACCTGAATTTATGATGTCCACAAAATTGAAGTGGAAAAATAAAATCAATCGCGCAATTGCCTTAATGAAATCTTTGTGAAAATTCAAAAATATTGAACCCAGGTTTTGAAATTTCTACTGCAATATCCTGCTCTAATTTCTTAATATCCACTTGTTGCATTTTATGCGCTACAATCAACTGAATAACTTTGGCCACCATCAATTGATTTTGTTTGCCTAATGCTGTTTTAATAATTTGATGGGCATCAATTGCTTGAATCAAATCAGCAATGCCAACACCCTGAGAAGCAATGGTAGCAACTACTTTGACCTGGTCTTCTGACATGCCATGCTCCATCATCATTTGTTGTATATGATGTATAAATGTTTGTGCATCTGGCCGATCACTCTTATTGACTACAAATAGATCCGCCACTTCCATTAAGCCCGATTTCATCATCTGCACTTCATCCCCAGCTTCTGGTACTAGCACTACGACAGTGGTATCGGCTAAGGATGCCACTTCCACTTCGGATTGTCCTACTCCAACAGTCTCCACGATTATTTGATCAAATCCTACCGATTGTAATAAAGTGGTTAGTTCTATCATGGAACTATTCAAACCGCCTAGATGGCCCCTAGAAGCTAAAGAACGAATGAATACCTGTGGATGCAAATACCATTCCTTCATTCGGATACGATCTCCTAAAATAGCACCTTTATGAAAAGGCGAAGAAGGATCTACCGAAAGCACAGCTACTTTTTTTCCTGCCGCAATCCACTCCCCCACCAAGCCTGCAATTAAGGTACTTTTACCTGCCCCTGGAGGACCAGTGATCCCAATGATTGGAATTGCTTTAGGCGCAAGCTGAGTCAAATAAGTATCCGAACCTTCCACTTTATTTTCAATTTGTGAAATGGTTTTTGCCAACAATAAAAAATTGCCTTCAGCAACACCTTTTGTGATATCGTTTACATCAAACATTTATGAACGGATAATTTTATAATTCTTAAAATCAAAAGGACGAATACCTGTCCATTTTTCAAAATAATACAACAGAAATTTTTTGAAAGAGAGTTTCTTTTTGGAAACATCTAAATCAATCACCCAATTTTTTCGTTCAATCCTATCCAACATCACATTCGGATGCGTTCCAGTGAAGCGTTCCAAGGAATCAAATTCAGAGAAGTCATAATAGTCTGGGCTTTGAATGATTTTTTCCATCTGTGTGTCGTCATTCCAAAAAGCAGCACTCTCTTTTTGTTTCTTTTTCATTTGCTCTGGACTTTTCACCCATCCATAATGATACATGCTAGCATCAATGGCAGCGACTGGTAATTTTTGATTGCCAATTCTAAAACCCTGCGCATCTCTGTATGCACTAATTGCTTTATTATTTCTGATGATCCTTATTTCATGCGCATACCATTTTCTGCTATCGCCCACATAATCATAGGTGCCATAAAAATGTTTGTACTTGAATAATAAACCTTGCACCGGTAAATCATTTTTGTATTTTTCACAAGCTGCACGAATGACTGGATGGTATTTTTCATGCACCACTTCGTCTCCTTGAATATAGAATGCCCAATCAAAACTAGCGTCAATTAATTGAAATGCTTTATTGGTTTCATCTGCCAAAACCACACCCCCTTTTCTTAAAGCTTTATTCCAAATGGAGTGATGAATTTTAATTTTAGGATCCCCAATGGATTCTATTAATGCAATCGTCTCATCTGTCGAATCCCCAATTAAAACAATCATTTCGTCCACCACGGGTAAAATAGAACGAATGGCTTCCAAGATAGGAAAGTCGTTCACCACTGCATTTTTTATAATTGTAAACCCTGCAACCTTCATATTCGCTTAATTGTTCTTCAAATAACCGAAATCTTTTGCAACTTGCCTATTGTTTTACCTAAAGTTTGCTTGAAAGCAATTAATTTTGAACTACGAAAATCACTATGTCTACAACAATTTGTTTCGATTTTGGCAACACCCGATTAAAGGCGGCAATTTTTAAAGGCAATCAATTGGAAAAATTGGAGCTGCTAGAAAATGATGCTATTGCTTCTGTGCAAAAATTATTAGACCAATACAAGCCAAGCAAAACATTGCTTTCCTCCGTGATCCATCATGATAAAGCCATTGAAAGCATCTTGTCAGAATATGGTCCTTTCCATTTATTGGGGCCACAAACCAAACTAAATTTCACCACGCCCATAGGTAAACCAGAAACCATTGGAGCAGATCGTTTAGGACTTGTCGCAGCAGCAGTGGACTTATATCCAGCGCAACATAGTTTAGTCATTTGCCTAGGCACCTGTATCACCTATAATTTTGTCAATAATCAAGGACAGTTTTTGGGAGGCAGTATCTCTCCTGGGATGCAAATGCGTTTTAAGTCTATGAATGATTTAACAGCACTTTTGCCATTGATTGAACCGGCTCCAAGCTTTGGTTTGGTAGGATATGATACCAAAACCAACCTCCTTTCTGGAGTCGTTTTAGGGATGTCAGCGGAAATAAATGGTATAATTGATGCCTATGAGGCCAAATACAGCAAATTTAACGCCCTATTAACCGGTGGAGACCTTAGTTATTTTGTACCTCACTTAAAAAGAAGGATATTTGCCGACCCAAATTTAATATACAAAGGATTATATGCGATTAGTGAAAAAAATACTTAGGTTAACCCCGTTCATTGGACTTTTCTGTTTTATTGCCCCATTAAAGGCTCAGATTAATTCCCCGTTTTCAAGATTTGGTGTAGGCAACGAAGTTTACAATAGTCAAAATGCTGCGAGCCAAGCTATGGGTGGATTTACCGCCGCATTCACGCCCAATATGAATGGGGCTTTTGGACAAAGCATCAATTTTAACAACCCAGCTTCTTATGGTGGTATCTATATGACCACATTTGACATTGGTATGAACTTAAACAATAACATACTAAAAAGAACAACGCCTGCTGGAAAAGAAAAATCAACCTATTTGATACCCAACTATATTGTAGTAGGTGTACCTATTAGTAAAGCAAAAAAATCGGATTTGCATTTGGATTAAGACCCTTGACACAAATTAATTATTCAGTGAATGATTATTTATATGATGATAAAATTGGCGATTCCATCTACACAAACTACAAAGGAGAAGGCGGTATCAATCAAGTCTTTCTTGGAGTAGGTAAAAGTTGGAAGTATTTAAGTATAGGTATGAACACGGGTTATAATTTAGGCAGAAAAAAAATAGATGTGGTGAAAGCTGTCTTATTCAATAATGATTCAACTTTTTATTATCAATCACTCTCTAGCACCAATACAAGTTTTGGTGGTGTATTTTTAAACCTTGGACTTCAAGGAGAATTTCCCTTATCAAGTTCAACCAACTCAGTTACAAAAGACAAAACAGAATATACATTGAGTTACGGTGGAACTTATACCCTTGACCAAAGATTAAATGGCAAGCAAGATTCTTTAAGATCCATTGGTACATTTACATCTACACAAGAAACCGCTGTTGATACTGCGTTATTTCAAAAAAATGTGAGAGGTATCGTAGAACTACCAAGTAACATTACAGCAGGTATTGCATTACATAAAAAAATCACCACTGTTAGAGGTAGCTATGATCAATGGGTGATTGGAGTTGAATTGAATCAGTCAAATTGGAAAGATGGATATAAATTTTATGGTAAAGCAGATCAAGTTCGCAATGCCACGATGTTTCGCGCTGGAGCACAGTTTTCTCCTAATCCCTTTGCATTTGAAAGTTATTGGTCTACTGTCACTTATCGATTTGGATTGTTCAGTGGCAACGATTATATCAACATCAATAACAACGGATTAAAAGTGAACGGATTGACCATGGGCTTAGGCTTACCAATTAGAAAGTACCGTTCTTATGATTACCAATTCACTTTATTGAATCTTGCTTTACAAGTAGGACGAAGAGGTGGAGGCGCATCTAATTTTAAAGAAAATTTTGTTCAATTTACAGTGGGATATAGTTTAAGTGACGTATGGTTCAATAAACGTAAATATGATTAATACAACCCATCATAAAATATTTAAAATAGCAGTTGCTTGTTTGAGTAGCTGCTTTTTTATGGCTGCCTGTGAGAATGATGTGGATGCTGTAAAAGCATTAGGCGCTAAGGTGAGTGGAATAGATGTAGGAAAAGATGTTGCTATTTATGTAAGTAATGATGGAAAATTAGGTGCAAAATTAACTGCGCCCTTGATGAATCGTTATTTAGAGGATAGTAGTAAAATGATTGAGTTTCCTCAATCCATCCATGTAGACTTTTACAAGGATAGCAATCAAATAGAGAGTCAATTGTCTGCTAAATATGCAAAATATAAAGAGACAGAAAATATGGTATATTTAAAAGAGGATGTGGTTGTTTTCAACACCCTTGGAGACACTTTATGGTGTAAGGAAATGTATTGGGATCAAAACACTGGCAAGTTTTATACCGAGCAGGATGTGGTAGTGAAACAACATAGCCCATTGGCAAAAATTTATGGCAAAGGCCTGGAAGCCAATCAAAATTTGACAGACATTCGTATCTTTAAACCACAAGCTAACAGCTATGCTATTATTCAAGATAGCAGTAGCTTTAACCCTTAAAAGAAAGCAGATGGACTATAGAAAAATGGGCAAAACTGGGCTTCAATTAAGCACATTAAGTTTCGGAAGCTGGGTGACATTTCATAAGCAAATAGACGACCGTGTAGCCGATGAATTAATGGGGATTGCGTATGATGCAGGTGTGAATTTTTTTGACAATGCGGAAGTCTATGCTGCAGGAGAAAGCGAGAAGATGATGGGACGTGTGTTAAGTCAAAAAAAATGGGATAGAACTTCTATCGTACTTTCTTCCAAAGCTTATTTTGGTTGGAGAGGAAAAGCCAATAAGCCTAACCAAACAGGATTAAGTAGAAAGCATTTAACAGAAGCATGTCATGAGGCATTACAAAGACTTCAAACAGATTACCTAGATTTATATTTTTGTCATCGTCCCGACAAATCAAGTCCAATCGAAGAAGTGGTGCAGACCATGAACACTTTAATACAACAAGGAAAAATTTTGTATTGGGGTACCAGCGAATGGAGTGGCGTAGAGATCATGGAAGCACATAGGGTTGCAGAAAAATACAGATTGATTGGCCCTTCAATGGAACAGCCTCAGTACAATATGTTTGAGCGCAACAAAATGGAAAATGATTTTGTAGAAATATTTAAAAATGTGGGCATGGGTACCACCATTTGGAGCCCCTTGGCTTCTGGATTGTTAACTGGCAAATACAATGATGGTATACCAGAGGGATCAAGAATGCAAATTGAAGGTTTTGAATGGTTAAGAGACAGATCACTAATGCAAGAAAAAATTGCGAAAGTAAAACAATTGGGCGCTTTAGCAAAAGCCTTGAAAGTGAGTACTGCCTCATTGAGCATTGCATGGTGTATTAAAAATCCAAATGTCTCTACTGCGATTTTAGGCGCGACCAATAAAACTCAATTATTAGATAATTTAACTGCCCTAGAGACAGCTACTTTATTGACACCCGATATCATGGAGCAGATTGAAGGTATCATTGATACTAAGCCTGTATTACCAGAGTGGTAAACAGGTATTTTTCACTTAAAAACAAACTATGATTTTTGCTATTGTTGCTTCTGTAATTTTAATTGGTTTTTTCTCTGGCTATGAGATTGGCTTTGTAAGTGCCAATCGCCTTAGTTTGGAATTAAAGAAAAAACAAGGCAGCAGGTCAGGAAAAATCATAGCAGGTTTTCTTGAAGCCCCAACACAATTTATTGGTACTTGTTTAATAGGACTCAATATATCATTGGTGGTGTTTGGTATTTTATTTGAAGAACTTTTGCATACCCATATCTGGAGTCGATTTGGTTTAGGAGAAGGTGCAATATTAGTAGGCAATACGATTGTGTCTACCTTTGTTATTCTATTCATAGGAGAACTTGTGCCTAAAGCCATGTTTAAAGCAAGGGCCGCTTCATTGATCAACACTTTTGCACCAATAGCACAATTTTTTCATATCTTATTCAAACCACTGACTGTATTATTAGTGAATACAGCTCAATGGGTTTTAAGTAATTTATTCCAAGTGAAAATGGTGTATAAAAAAGAAGCTTTTACGAAAGTAGATCTAGCCCATTTTATTCAACAAACGAATACACATCAAGAACAGCAAGAACTCAATACAGATTTATTTGAAAATGCATTGAGTTTGCCAGATATCAAAGTGCGTAAATGTTTGGTTCCAAGAACAGAAATCGTAGGAGTAGAAATTCAAACACCATTAGAAGAAGTGAAGGCTTTATTTATAGAAACCAAATTAAGCAAACTCATTGTCTATAATGATACCCTCGATAATATTGTAGGTTATATCCATCAGCTGGACTTATTTAAAAAGCCAAAAGATATCAAAGCAATCATCCATCCCATTTTATTAGTCACTGAAAGTATGAATGCAGCAGACTTGATTAATTTATTTTCTAAAAAAAGAAAAAGTATTGCATGGGTGGTGGATGAATTTGGTGGCACAGCAGGGATTGTAACCATGGAAGATGTGTTAGAAGAAATCTTTGGTGAAATCAATGACGAATATGATGAACAAGAGTTTTTAGAAAAGAAGCTTTCTGCGAATGAATACCTTTTTAGTGGTAGATTAGAACTAGACTACTTATATGAAAAATATGGTATCGACTTTGCAGTCGACAGTGCAGAGACTTTGAGCGGCTACCTCATCCATAAGCACGAGGCTATTCCTAAAGTGCGTGAAGTGATCCATTTAAGCCATTTTGATGCTGAAATACTTTTAGTGAGTGATACCCGAATTGAGAAAGTAAAGCTCACTATTCACTAGTACTATTTTTAGCGTTTCCGCCCTCATTTTGCCCTATAAGCCTTAACTTTAGGCCTCATTCTTTTAATACATGGCACTTTTTAATCGTTTAAATCCAAAAGATGGCTCCGAGATGTCTTTCATTGATCATCTTGAGGTATTAAGAGGTACCATAGTTCGATCTGCGGCAGCCATTTTAGTGATGGCCTTGGTGATTTTTATAAAGCGTGACTGGATCATGGACAATGTGATCACAGGACCCATCCAACCAGATTTTATTACCTATCGTTTATTTTGCGATTTTAGTCATTGGGCTGGGTTAGGAGATGCATTGTGTATGCCTGCGGTAAAAGTAACTATGCAAAGCACCACATTTGGAGGCCAGTTTTTGAGTAGTATCAGCATGGCGATTGTGGGTGGTATCATCACTGCTTTCCCATTTATTTTTTATCAATTTTGGTCCTTTATCAAACCAGCTTTAAAAGAGAATGAATTAAGAAATACAAGATTCATGATTTTTTGGGTCTCTTTCTTTTTCTTCTTAGGTGCTGCTTTTGGATTTTTCATACTTGGTCCATTCACATTTAATTTCTTGGCAAGTTTCCAATTAGGTACAAAGAATGTGATCACCACCATGCCCACTTTTGCAGACTATTTAGATAATTTAACCAATCTTATATTGGGTTGTGGTATTGCTTTTGAATTACCCGTATTGGCTTTTTTATTGACTAAAATTGGTATGGTCACTCCTAAGTTTTTGAGTGGTGCACGTAAATATGCAGCAGTGGTGATTTTGATTGTTGCTGCGTTCATTACACCAAGCCCAGATTGGTATAGTCAATTATTGGTTTTTATCCCTTTATACTCCCTATTTGAATTAAGCATATTGGTATCTAGATGGGCATATAAATCCGTGCAGAAGGCAGAAGCAGAATGGGAGTAAATTAAGATAGCAACAAATTAAAATCGACTCATATGGCATATGTTTTTGATCCTTCTAAACCAATCGCATTGGGTGCAGATCACGCTGGTGTAGGTTACAAACAAGAAGTAAAAGAGTGGCTCGAAAAAAAAGGCTACCAAGTCAAAGATTTTGGTACCTACTCTACTGACTCTGTGGATTACCCAGATTTTGCACATCCCACTGCATCAAGTGTTGCATCAGGAGAAGCAGCTTTTGGTATTTTATTTTGTGGTTCTGCCAATGGTGTGGCTATTACAGCCAATAAACATGCAGCTATTAGAGCAGGTTTATGTTGGTTGCCAGAGATTGCCGAATTAACAAGACTGCACAATGATGCAAACATGATCTGTGTACCTGCAAGGTTTGTGAGTATCGAATCTGCTATTGAAATGATCAATGTATTTATGACAACTACATTTGAAGGCGGAAGACATCAAGGAAGAGTAGATAAGATCAGTTGTTAATCTTACAAGATCCTAAAAAAATAACTACATTTATAATCAACAATGCACATTTTAAAATTAATCAACATGCGTAAAATTTTTATTGTACTGCTAAGTTTAAGTATCGGATTTGTGAATGCACAAACCATGGATGCCAATACTGCAGCTAAAACCATCACAGCAGCGGGTTTAAAAAAACACCTTAGCATCATTGCTGGCGAGGAAATGCAAGGTAGAGAAACAGGAACAGAAGGAGAAAGAAAAGCGGCAAGCTATTTAGTGAGCCAATATAAGCAAATGGATCTAACACCTGGCAACGCTGGGTCTTACAGAATGCCATTTAGTTTGTTTCAAGATAAAGTAACTGCTTCAAGTTTAAAAGTAAACGGCACTAGCTATACTTTAGACAAAGACTTCTGGATCAGCGCAGCTGCTGCACCACAAAAATTATTTACAAGCGCTGATGTGTTTTATGTAGGCGCCGACTTCAATGACAAGTCTACATTAGATGTAAGAGGTAAATTATTGATCAGTTCAGAGGGCAAAGAAAGAGCGATGAGTAAAACGATGGCTGCACAAAAATTAGGTGCTATTGGAATCATCAATATTGCAAAAACAAATCCATCTATGCCAAGCAATTTAAATGGCAGATTGGCTTTTGCTGCAAACACCAATACTTTTTTAAGCATGACCGTTTCTAAAACTTTAGGTGCTGCATTATTAGGTGGAACTAAAGAATTCAGTGACCAAGAATGGGAAACATTACCAGTTGGTAAATACACTGCAGCCATTGAATGGTCAGCAGATAAAACAAGTGCTACTATAGCAAGTGCCAATGTCATTGCCTATATGCCAAGCAGAGAAAAATCAGACGAGTACTTATTCATCACGAGTCACTATGACCACGAAGGCGTTAAGAATGGCGTCATCTACTATGGCGCAGATGATGATGGATCAGGTACCACAGGTGTATTAGCGATTGCAGAAGCATTTGCAAAAGCAAGAAAGAAAGGATTTAGTCCAAAAAGAAATATAGTCTTCATGAACGTATCGGGTGAAGAAAAAGGATTGTTAGGTTCTAAGTATTATGGAGACCATCCTATTTTCCCAATGGAAAAAACAACTGCCGATTTAAACATTGACATGATTGGTCGTATTGATCCAACATATAAAGGAGATTCAATGAACTATGTGTATGTGATTGGTGAAGATAAATTAAGTAGTGATTTACAACCTATCACAGACAAGGTGAATAAAAACTACAATATGGAATTGGACAGAAGATTCAACGATCCAAAAGATCCAAATCGTTTTTATTACAGAAGTGACCATTACAATTTTGCTGCAAAAGGCGTACCTGTTATTTTCTACTTCAATGGTACACATGCAGACTACCATAAACCAACAGACAGAGTAGAGAAAATCAATTTTGATTTGATGGAAAAAAGAACAAGAATCATTTTTGAAACTGCTTGGGAAATGGCCACAAGAGAAGAGATGTTAAAGCGCGATATGCCTTTGAAT
>CAIZLI010000041.1 GCA_903933765.1 uncultured Bacteroidota bacterium | reverse complement strand
TTGATCAGAAACAACAAGCTGTTCAAGAAGATCGACTTATATGCATTCATGCAAAACGGAGATCAATCACAAAATATGGGTTTAAAGGACCGTGATGTGATTCGTGTACCAGCTTATAAAGGCAGGGTAGAAATTAAAGGACAAGTAAAGCGTCCAGGTATTTTTGAGATCAATGGCACAGCAGAAAACTTTAATCAATTTTTACAATATGCAGGCGGCTTTGATGACACTGCTTATACTGCATGGGTAAAAGTGATTCAAAAGAACGATAAAGAAAAGTCGGTAAAAGATTTATCTGCAAAGGAATTTGCAAGCTATCAGCCACAGGGCGGTGATATCATACAAATATCTAAAATATTAGATCGTTTTCAGAACAGGGTGAAGTTATCTGGTGCAGTATTTAGACCAGACGTATATGAGTTAACAGAAGGCATGCGCATCAGCGATTTAATTCAAAAGGCAGATGGTTTAAAAGAAGATGCTTATGTAGGACGTGCACAACTCATCCGTCTAAAACCAAATTTATTAAAAGAATTGGTAAGCATTAATTTAGGTAAAGCTTTGCAAAAAGGATCCGAAGAAAATATTTATTTACAAAGAGAAGACGAACTGTATATTAATTCGATAGTTGATTTAAGAGATTCCTTAACGGTGGATTTGTTAGGAGAAGTAAGAAGCC
Organism: uncultured Bacteroidota bacterium; assembly: GCA_903933765.1. Lineage (GTDB taxonomy): Bacteria > Bacteroidota > Bacteroidia > Chitinophagales > Chitinophagaceae > Sediminibacterium. Next base: position 1,945 of record CAIZLI010000041.1, on the reverse strand, counting down.
AAGGTCGATTTAACTATGTAGATAGTATGACTGTGAAGGATTTGATTTTAATGGCAGGTGGATTTAAATACGAAGCGAGTAAGCAAATAGAAGTCGCAAGATTAATTCAAAACGAAGGTGGTACGGTTACTAACAACAAGGTAGCAACTATTTTAAGTACGGTGGTAAATGGTGATTTAAGTTTTAATCCAGGTCAAGAAAATTTTGTGTTACAACCAATGGATGTAGTCACAATTACTAAAAAAATGGGTTACACCAATCCCGAAGTTGTAAGTATCACAGGGCAGGTAAATAATGTTGGAAAATATACATTGAGCAGCCGTGTGGAACGTGTAAGTGATATTGTAAAACGTGCAGGTGGATTAATTGGACAAGCATATGGCGAAGGTGCTTTTATCAAAAGAAGCAGGTACAATATTGATACTTTAAGATCGGATGAATCTAAGACATCGGTAGAACAAGCTTATATTAGAAAGTTTAAAGCACAACAAAATGCTGCGAAGGCAGAAATGAAAACAAGCTTGATGGAAGAAGATGGTTTAGTGGATGCTCAAAAACAAAACAAGAAGAATTTAAAAGACACACTAGATATTTTATATAAAGAATTAGAAAATGACTATTATCAAATTGCAATAGACATTAATCAAATTATGGATAAGCCAGGATCAGAACTAGACTTGGTATTAAGGGATAAGGATGAAATAGTGATCCCAAAAACAGATAACCGTGTAAAAATTAGTGGTGGTGTATTAAGACCTACGAATATTGTGTACAGAGATGGATTAAGTATTGGAGATTGTATTAGTGCAGCGGGTGGTATTAGTGAATATGCAAGAAGAGGCAGGGCCTATGTGATTTATGCGAATGGTAAATCTAAAAGAACGATGCACTTTGGTGTATTCAGAATCAACCCAGCCATTAAACCTGGTGCGGAAGTGGTTTTACCAGAAACCGATGTGAAAAAAGAAAGGGCAATAACTAGCATTATTCAGTTTACAACCATCATTGCGCAAATAGGATCGGTATTAGCAACATTAGCTATCTTAAATAGATAATATGATTGAGCAACAACAGCAAATAGACAACGACGAGATTTCTTTGAAGGAATTGATTCAAAAAATACAGGAGTGGATAGCGTATTTAAAAACGCAGTGGAAACTAATTATTAGCATTGCAGCTTTAGGTGGTATCATTGGATTTGTGTATGCTAGTTTTCAAAAACCAACTTATTTAGCTACGACTACTTTTGTGTTAGAAGAAGATAAAGGTGGTGGCGGAGGCTTGGGTGGCGCTATGGGACTTGCTAGTAGTTTTGGTTTTGATTTAGGCGGTGGCGGAGGTGGATTATTTACAAGCTCCAATATTATAGAGCTAATGAAGAGCCGCTTGGTAGTAGAAAAAACATTACTCAATCCAGTTAATGTTGCCGGCAAAGAAATAAGTTTAGCAGATTATTATATTCAGATTAGCGAATTAAAGACTAAAATTAACTTCCCAGTAAATGCAGACAGAACAAAATTTAGTTTGGAACAAGATTCTTTTTTGTATGGTATTTCATCAAGCTTGATTAGCAAAAATTTAACGATCGCACAGAAGGATAAAAAAGTTAGCATTTTAAGTTTAACGGTTAAAACTGAAAATGAATTATTTTCTAAATTGTTTTGTGAGCAATTGTTAAAAGAAACTTCTGATTTTTACATTGAAACAAAAAGTAAAAAATCGAGATTGAATGTAGATATTTTACAACGCCAGGCAGATAGTATTAGAGCTGAGTTAAATGGTGCTATTACAGGTGTAGCTGCAGCTAGTGATAATGTATATAATTTGAATCCAGCTTACAATGTAAAAAAAACACCCGGCACAAGACGCCAAGTTGACGTTCAAGCGAACACAGCCATACTCACTCAATTAGTGGCACAGTTGGAATTGTCTAAAGTAAGTCTAA
>CAIZLI010000040.1 GCA_903933765.1 uncultured Bacteroidota bacterium | reverse complement strand
TGGTGAAGTATTCCAATGAATTAAATGATATTCCATTGTATGTGCTTCCTATCAAACCCTTTTTTCTATTTAATCAAGCAACTGAGTTTAATCAATTGGTCATTGATTTTGTAGCACAATATCATCAACAAACAAATGAACAGTAAAAAAGACAAGAAGAAGTCAAAAACAACTACAAAGCAGACCCATTTAACGACAACGTATAAAGGGGTTTTAGATATTGCCAAATCTGGCATGGGTTTTATTATCGTACAAGGATTAGAACAAGATATTTTAGTATTCCCAACCGATTTCAATACGGCACTTAAAGGAGACGAAGTCCGTGTTAAAATCACCAAAATAAGACAGGGCTCAGGAAAGAAAGAAGGTAAAGTGGTAGAGATTGTAAAAAGAAAACAAGTGTCTTTTTCAGGTACCATGCAGATCATGCAACACCATGCTTTCTTCTTACCCAATACCATGCATCCAATGCCTGATATTTATATCGCAATGGATAAATTAAAGGGCGCTAAGACAGGGGATAAAGTAATTGTACAATTGACTAAATGGGAGAACTCAAATAAGAAACCAGAAGGAGAAGTATTAGAAATATTTACCCCAGAGAAAGAGAATGATATGGCCATGAAATCCATCGTGGCAGAATCAGGTTTTCCTTTGGTGTTTGATGGAGAAGTATTGGCTTTTGCTAAAACACTTTCTGATAAAATCACGCCCGAAGAAATTGCAAAACGAAAAGACTATCGTAAGGTTTTGACATTCACCATTGATCCTGTGGATGCGAAGGATTTTGATGACGCTATTTCATTCCAACATTTAGACAATGGGCATATAGAAATTGGAGTACATATCGCCGACGTTAGTCATTTTGTGCAACCAGGCACAGCAGTCGATAAAGCGGCTTATGAAAGGGCCACATCGGTTTACTTACCTGATAGGGTGTATCCAATGTTACCAGAAAGAATCTCGAATGAATTATGTTCTTTAAGACCTAAGGAAGAAAAATTAACTTTCTCTGCTACATTTGAAATAGATCCTAAAGGTCAAATTGTGCATACTTGGTACGGTAAAACAGTGATCTATTCTGATCGTCGATTTACCTATGAGGATGTACAAGAAATCATAGAATCAAATGAAGGCGACCACAAAGAAGTCATTTTATGGCTGCATGATTATACCCAAGATTTGAGAAAAAAACGTTTCGAAAATGGGGCCATCAATTTCTCTTCACAGGAAGTTCGTTTTACGCTAGATGCCAATGGGAAACCAACTGGAATCACTGTAAAAGAAAGTAAAGCATCGCATCAATTGATCGAAGAATTGATGTTAAAAGCGAATCAATTGATTGCAGAAAAAATGGGTACGGTGAAAGTTAAAAAAGAGGTCTTGCCTTTTCCTTATCGCGTGCATGACCAACCGAATGAAGACAAATTAAATCCATTTGTGGTATTTGCTAAAAAGCATGGGTATCCTTTTAATATTGATTCTCCAGAACATATCGCACATAGTTTTAATAATTTAATGTTGGCTTCCAAAGGCAAGCCAGAGCAACATGTATTAGAACAATTGGGTATCCGCACCATGGCCAAAGCGGTGTACACCACCAACAATATTGGACACTATGGTTTAGGTTTTGAACACTATTGTCATTTCACTTCTCCAATACGTCGTTATCCTGATGTACTTGTGCATAGAATTGTACAAAGTGTATTGATGGGTAATGCCATGAATGACGAAGGATTAGAAGAAAAATGTGCGCATTGTAGCATGCGTGAGAGAGCTGCGATGGAAGCAGAACGTGCAGCAAATAAATACAAACAAGTTGAATTCATGCGTGATTATTTGGGACATAGTTTCGAAGGCATCATCAGTGGGGTAGCTAGTTTTGGCTTCTTTGTGGAAACAGTGGAGCACAAATGCGAAGGCTTAGTGACTATTGCAAGCTTATCTAAATTTGATGACTTTAAATTAATTGAAGCAGATTATGCTTTGGTTGGTTCAAGGTCGGGCAGAAAATTCAATATGGGTGATAAAGTGATCGTCAAAGTTGCTGCTGCCAATTTAGACAAACGTCAATTAGATTTTGAATGGGAGATCAACGGAATGCTGAATAAATAAAATCGAAAAATTTATTAAGAGCCTTAATAACTCGTTAAGGTTTCTTCAAAAACAATCCCTTCCTCTGCCAAGCTTTTTAAAATTGGTTGATAAATTCTTGCATCAATAGGGATATGTAAACCTGTCATTTTAATCTCACCTTTTAAATAAGCACATACACCCATCGCCAATGGTAAACCCACTGTGGTGGCCATGGCTGTGTTGATTGCATCTTCTCCAGTCAATACCATGCTGCTATCCAATTTAAATTGACGCGTACCAATGCTGTATTCGATCTCGTGCAACATCACCACTAAATCTTTGTCTGTTGCTGTAAGTTTCCATTTGCCTTCTAATAACCATTGCAAGATGCTTGCATTGGAATTGAATTGAGATGGAATTGGGGTAGGTTCATACAATCCAATGAATTCAAGTTGCACTTTAATGGCTGGATCTTGGGTAAATTTTTCTAAAATTTGTTCTAATCCTTTTTGTTGAATATGGCTTTCAAACCAATTTTTTACGGTGGTATTTGGTGCTAAATCAATCACTGTTTCATCGGTTAAATGCAACTGTACAATGGCATTCCAGCCAATACAAAATGCGGGATAGCGTAGGGTAGTGCGCACAAAATCTTTTACGCCATGTAAATGATAAGTGTCAATATAGGATAAGGAATTTCTATTTGGATAAAAGGCCAAATGACCTATTCCTGGCAAATCCACCACTGGAGCTTGTTCAAATATTGTTGAATAATCTTTTGAGATGGTGGCGCCATTTTCTAGATAAATTGCGCCAGCTTTCCCGGCTAAAATGATATTTCTAGGATTCCAGCTAATTTTATAATGCCAAGGATTGTCATCACTTTCTGGGGCCACCAATCCGCCACAATGCGATTTAAAGCTAGTAATTTTCCCTCCTTTTTGGTGGATCTCATCTATGATAGCCATCGCACTCATATGGTCAATTCCGGGATCTAAACCCATTTCACAAAGGAATAAAAGCTGTTTAGCCTCAATTTCTGAAGCAATCGAGCGCATATTATCGTCTACATAAGAGGCTGTGAACAACGGTTTCCCAAAATGTAAGCAATCTTTGGCCACTAAAAAATGCAGTTGGGCAGGCATCATGGAGACCACGATATCCGCTTTTTGAACCAAATTTTGACGATCTAAATTATTTTCTATGTCTATACCAAGGGCAGTTCCATTAGGGGCATTATTCCACTTATTTTTAGCAATTGCTTCATCACCGTCTGCTAAAAGGATATACCAGTCATTTTCAACCGCTTTTTGCTGTAAATATTGGATTAAAACTGTGGCAGATTTGCCAGCTCCAATAATGAGAATTGTTTGGCTCATTTTTGAATGTATAAGTGGTTAAAAATGTATGGGTTAAAGTTAGTATTTATTACCAAAAACTGTGGATAAAATTGTGTAAATTAATACTGATTTTAAG
>CAIZLI010000039.1 GCA_903933765.1 uncultured Bacteroidota bacterium | reverse complement strand
GCCCTTGAAGGGATATTTTTTAAAAAGGTACTCTGCTACCACAGAACTAATAATCGCATCGCCTAAAAATTCCATTCTTTCATTGTTCTCTGATGGATTTTCTTTTAAAGATCGGTGGTTAAAAGCGGTATGAAATAACACCATTTTGGTACTACGATATCCAATGAGCATATCCACACTTTTTTCAAATTCAGATTTTCTGAATGAAAAAATAAGTTGGTATAAGCGTTTCATCTAAGGCTTTGTTAAGCTTTATATTTCTTAACAATCACACATGCATTGTGACCGCCAAAACCAAATGTATTACTCAATGCTGCATTGACAACACGCTTTTCGGCTTTGTTAAATGTGAAATTCAAACGTGGATCTAAATCTGGATCATCTGTAAAATGATTGATGGTTGGAGGAATGATGTCGTGGATCACTGTTTGAATACAAGCAATCGCTTCAATCACACCTGCCGCGCCCAAACAGTGACCTGTCATGGACTTGGTAGAACTAATATTTAAATTGTACGCATGCGCTCCAAACACATCTGTGATGGCTTTTGCTTCTGCAATGTCACCTAAAGGTGTAGATGTGCCGTGCGTATTGATATAATCAATTTCGTTGGCCTGCATGCCTGCATCTCTCAATGCTGCATTCATAACGTTTTTTGCACCCAATCCTTCTGGATGTGGCGCTGTTAAGTGATAGGCATCCGCTGTGGCACCTCCTCCTACTACTTCACAATATATTTTTGCACCACGACGAATCGCATGCTCTAATTCTTCTAATACTAAAACACCACTTGCTTCACCCATGATAAATCCATCGCGGTCTTTATCATAAGGACGGCTTGCAGTTTTTGGATCATCATTGCGCTCACTCATCGCTTTCATTGCATTGAATCCACCCATACCCGCAATGCCGATCACTGCTTCAGATCCGCCCGTGATAATAATGTCTGCCTTGCCTAATTTTAAATTATCCATTGCAGAAATAATAGCATTCGTACTAGATGCACAAGCGCTAACAACTGCATAGTTAGGACCTCTAAAGCCGTGCTTCATAGAGATCTGTCCTGCAGCAATATCTAAAATCATTTTTGGAATAAAGAAAGGATTGAACCTTGGTGTGCCATCCCCATTGACAAAATTGGTCACCTCTTCTGTAAAAGTGGTTAAGCCACCAATACCACTTGCAAATATCACACCCACTCTATCGTGGTCTACATTTTCCTTTGTAATGCCTGCATCTAAAACCGCCTGATCACTTGCTACCAAAGCAATCTGTGCAAAACGATCTAGTTTTCTGGCTTCCTTACGATCCATAAACTCAGTAGGATCAAAGCCTTTGATTTCACATGCAAATCTTGTCTTAAACTTAGACGCATCAAATTGCGTAATCATGTCTGCACCAGAAACTCCATTGATTAAATTGTTCCAATAGGTTTCTACATTATTCCCGATGGGTGTGAGTGCACCTATTCCTGTAACAACAATACGTCTAGCTTGCATGTGAGATGTTTTTAAAATAAAAATCCGCCTTTAAAGCAAGGCTCAAAAAGGCGGATTAAATATGCCGAAGTTTCAGCTTATAAAATAATACAATATTATTTTGCGTGCTCTTCTAAATAAGCAACAGCTTGACCAACAGTAGTAATTGTTTCTGCTTGTTCGTCTGGAATAGAAATATTGAACTCTTTTTCGAATTCCATGATTAATTCCACTGTATCTAAAGAATCCGCGCCCAAATCATTTGTGAATGAAGCTTCGTTTGTAACTTCTGCTTCGTCTACGCCTAACTTGTCTACGATAATTTTTTTAACTCTAATTGCGATTTCTGACATTGTAAAAGGTTTTTGTTTACGCGGCAAAAATATACTTTTTGTTAAAATACCAATCGTTTATTTCCTTTTTTGTTTTCACATTTGACAATCTTCTATGTTAACTGCTTTTTTAGGCCGTTTTAAGGCTAAAATACCGCTTGAAAAACTAACAATTGCTAATTTTTCTTGAAAAACCCCCTAATTAATTGCTGGTCTTCGAAGCTAAAATGGGCTTTCGGAAGGATAAAAAAGGATTTTGGCGCAAAATAGACATGAAAAAACAAGGGACTTTCAAAAAATCGGGTCACTTCTGACCAATCCCAAGATGCACTTCCACTTTCTGAATTCAGACTGGCTCCTGTGCTATTAAAATCAAATACCCAGTCTTGCTTGAACATATTTGTTTTCCTATAAAATAGCCAGGGTAATAAAAACCAAAAAAACACCATGAGTACCATCCATAATAAAGACCCAATTAAGAAAAGTTCGGGCCTAATTTTTTTATAAAACAATAGTCCAGCTGTAATGATGGCATAGACATTGACAAAAAGCATTAACCCCTTGATTTCAGATTGCTTGATAAAATGATATCGAAGCCCTTGTATGACATGAGATTTTTGATATTGTATTTGAATAGACATATACTAAATGTAGGGATAGATCACAAAGATACAAAGCGCAAAGGTTTGCACTAGAAAAATAAGTATAAAAAGAGGGATAATACAGCAACAATTGTTAGTAAAAATGACAAAATCACTATATTTAAAGAACGCATTGCTTAAATAAGAAATTATGTCTTTTAAACCAAGGTTAGCCTTTTCGCAGATCATCAACATGAATGTTGGTTTTTTTGGAATTCAATATAGTTTTGGCTTACAACAGTCGGCCGTGAATCCAATTTACGATATGTTGGGCGCGAGTCCTGACCAGATACCATTGCTTAATTTAGCTGGCCCTATGACAGGCTTACTCATTCAACCCATCATTGGTGCTATGAGTGATAAAACCTGGTCGCCAAGATTTGGAAGACGTAAGCCATACTTTTTAATTGGCGCTTTACTATGTAGTATTTGTTTATTCCTTTATCCATTTAGTAGTGCCTTGTGGATGGCAGTTGGATTATTATGGGTATTGGATGCTGCAAACAATACTGCGATGGAACCTTACCGTGCATTTATTGCAGACAAATTACCAAGCGAACAACATGCTTCTGGTTTTTTAACCCAAAGTTTTTTTACAGGCTTAGGTATTACACTTGCTAATATTTCTTTGTACTTTTTTAGAGAACATATTCCAGGCAGTTTTGGTAGCTTGCCTTATTGGGTATACGCTTCTTTCTTCTTAGGTAGTATTTGTTCCATTGCTACAGTGGGTTGGTCTGTCTTTAAAACACCTGAGATTCCTCCAACAGAAGCAGAACTTGCTGCTTTAAAAGCAGAAAAAATAAATGTGTTTACACCGTTCAAAGAAATCGCTTCTGCCATTGGTGATATGCCAAAAGTGATGTGGCAATTAGCATTGGTTTACTTATTTCAATGGTATGCGCTTTTTTGTTATTGGCAAAACGCATCAAAGAGTATTGCTAAATCTGTTTGGAATACGACGGTTTATCAAAACAATCCTGCTTATGAAGATGCAGTAGCTTGGTCAGGATTAGTGAATGGATGGTATAATATTGTCACTTTCTTATCTGCCTTCTTTTTACTTTGGTTGGCAAAAAAAATCAGCCCAAAAATGATTCATGTAATATGTTTAGTGATGGCTGGGATTGGTTTATTAATCTTCCCGCATATCACTGATAAAAATTTATTATTTGTGCCTATGGCAGGATTTGGTATTGCATGGGCAAGTATGATGGGTATCCCGTATTTATTAGTGGTGCACAATATTCCAAAAGAAAGGTATGGCGTGTACATGGGCATTATCAATATGATGATTGTAATTCCTATGCTATTGCAGACAACGACATTTGGTTATATTTTGAAAAACTTCCTAGACAATGATCCAGGTAAAGCCATTAGTTTTGGTGGAGTTTTGTTATTGCTTGCTGCAGTGGCCACTTTGTTCGTTCAAAGTCCAAATGAAAACAATGATGGCACGATGACAATGAATGGTGGTGGACATTAATTTTTGCATTGATCTAAATTAAAAGGATATGAAAGTATTGTGTATTGGAGAGGCCTTAATAGATATGATTTGTACCGACCGAGGAAGTCGACTAGCGGATGGTCAAAATTTTTTAAAAAAAGCAGGTGGCGCCCCTGCGAATGTAGCTGCAGCGATTGCTGCACTTGGGGGACAAGTAGACATGGCTGCGAAAGTAGGAAAAGACCCATTTGGTCAACACTTGATTGATTTATTGAAAGAAATGGGTGTGCACACAAAATGGATCATACAAGACCCTAACTCTTTTACCACTTTTGCATTTGTGTCTTTGATGGAAGATGGTGAAAGAGATTTTTATTTTAATAGAGGCGCCGATGGACAACTTGCTATTTCGGATTTAGCTACCATTAATTTAAACGAATATAGTATTGTGCATTTTGGTTCTGCAACAGGATTTTTGCCAGGACCCTTGCAAGCGACTTATCTCGATTTATTGAATAAAGCAAAAGCAGCTGGTGCCTTGATCAGCTTTGATCCAAATTATAGACATTTATTATTTCCCAACAATACTGCAAGTTTTGTCACACAGTCCTGGTATTATATTCAGGCATGTGATTTTTTTAAACTAAGTGATGAAGAAGCGATGTTGATTACTGGACTTGATACCGTGGATGCAGCAGCAGCTGCTTTAAGAGCAAAAACAAATGCCGTGTTTGCCATCACATTGGGTAAAGAAGGCACACTGCTATCTTCCAATCATGGAACAGAAATTATTTCAAGCATTCCAATTACTGCTATCGATGCCACAGGTGCGGGCGATGCTTTTGTAGGGGCCGTTTTATATCAACTCATTGGAACTAAGCCTGCTGATATGCAAGCACTGCCGATTGAACAATGGCGCACCATAATTGCTAATGCCAATAAAGCGGGCGCAAGAACCTGTGAATACATGGGTGCGATGGAAGCTTTTAAGCATTTAAACAATTCTATTTTCAATTCCTAAATAGCAAGTACACTGTGAACCTGACCCCATTACACCAATTTGGTACTGATTTACTTTCGAAATACAAGATTGACACTAAGAAAAAGGATAAAGCTTTTAGTCAACAATTTTTAGCGCATATAGATGCGATCGAAAATTTATTTGATGAAGTCTATGCATGGCATCCAAACAGGAATGAAGCTTTTGAAGGGCTCTTAATTACACTCATACAACAGTATAAAGAACGTTCGGACGTCTTATTAAAAAAAGATGTTAAAAAATCGAAATTAGGTCATTGGTATTTAAGCAATGAGATCACAGGGATGAGTTTGTATGTAGATCGTTTCGGTGAAAACATTCAAGGGCTTCAAAAAAAACTAGATTACTTCAAGGAACTGGGTGTGAATTTTTTACACCTCATGCCTATTTTTGAAAGTCCAGAAGGTGAAAGTGATGGAGGCTATGCAGTATCTGATTTTAGAAAGGTAGCAAGCAGATTTGGAACCTTGGAAGATTTACAAAACTTAATAGCAGACATGAATACAGCTAATATGTATTTAATGTTAGATATTGTTTTAAATCATACTTCACACCATCATGAGTGGGCGCAGAAAGCAAAAGGGGGTGATCCTTATTATCAAGATTTCTTTTATTTCTATGACCATCGTGGCATACCCGATCAATTAGATCAAACCATGCCCGAAATTTTCCCTGAATCCTCACCAGGTAGTTTTACTTATGTCCCTGAATTGAATAAATGGGTGATGACGGTATTCCATCATTATCAATGGGACTTAAATTTTAGCAATCCAAATGTATTGGTTGCCATGATGGATACGATTTTATTTTACGCCAATTTAGGTGTAGATATTTTACGTATAGACGCGCCTGCTTTTATTTGGAAAGAGCTTGGTACGGGCTGTCAAAACTTACCCAAAGCACATACTTTACTTAGATTGATCAAACAATGTACACAGGTTGCAAGTCCAGGCATGGCATTGTTAGGAGAAGCCATTGTAGCACCGAATGAAATCATCAAATATTTTGGCACAGATCACTATACTGCAAATGAATGCGATGTCGCATACAACGCCACACAAATGGCATTGCAATGGGACGCGCTCGCTACAGGTGATACCAGGATCATGCTAAAGGCGCAACATCCCATCATGCAAAAACCATATGGTTGCACTTGGATCTCCTACACTAGATGCCACGACGATATTGGATTGGGTTATGACGACGAGATCATTGCAAGTGCTGGTTTTGATCCCTATCATCATAGAACCTATTTAAAAAATTATTATTCGGGCAGTCATGATGGATCTGTGGCAGCAGGCGCCTTATTTTCTGTCAATCCAAAAACAAATGACGCACGCATTAGTGGTTCCCTAGCTTCATTATGCGGATTAGAAAAAGCAATGGCATGGAACAATGCAGGTGAAATAGAAAATGCATTGAGAAAAATTATATTAATGCAAGCGCATGCAATGTTCATGGGTGGTATTCCTATGTTGTATTATGGAGACGAGATGGCCTACACCAATGATTACAGTTATTTAAATGACCCTGGAAAAAACTATGACAATAGGTGGATGCATCGACCAATGATTGATTGGACTAAAAATGAACAAAGAAAAAAGAAAGGCAGTATAGAATACCGCATCTTTAATGAAACAAAGCAGCTGATTCAAATCAGAAAAGCATTGCCCATTTTGAGTGACTTTAGCAATGTCACTTGGATGACACCACATAATATTCATGTGGCTGGTTTCATCCGTTCATTTGAAAACAAAAAGTTATTCTGTTTATTCAATTATCAACCTGCTGATTCTTTTATTACTTGGTATACTTTTAAAGAACATGGCATAAGGCCAGCACAATTAAAAGATCATTGGACTGGCCTTACTTTCAATGTTGGTAATGACAACGAATATTTTGTATTAGGCGCTTATCAGTTCGCCATTTTGGAAGTCATCGATTAGAACCTGAAACTCATTCCTACATTCACACTATAGTCTGCAAAAGCAGCATCTCCTCTTGCAAAAACTCCTGTAAGATTGGTTCTTACAATATCTGGATAGCTCTGTGGTCTTTCACGTCTTAAAGCCACTGGAGTG
>CAIZLI010000038.1 GCA_903933765.1 uncultured Bacteroidota bacterium | reverse complement strand
GTTGAACGGTGAACTCATTGCCACTACTCGATTATTTGATGTAGACCAAAGTTATCCAGGCTATCAAAGTATTGGGCGTGTGGTTGGATCACCAAGACATAGAGGCATAGGCGCAGGAAAAGCATTGATGCAATTTTCCATTGGGGAGTGTGAAAGATTATTTGGTAAGCACCCTATTAAAATTGGCGCACAATTGTACCTAAAGAAATTTTACGGAGAACTTGGTTGGGAACAAGCTGGAGAGATGTATTATGAAGATGCCATTGAGCATATTCCAATGATCAGAAAATAAAATGCATTACTGCATTTCAATAGCTAAAAATTTAGCCGTATGCGTTGTTGATTTTTTGATCATTTGTTCTGGGGTTCCAACAAATTGCACTACTCCACCAGCAGATCCACCTTCTGGGCCCATATCAATAATATGATCAGCCATTTTAATCACATCCATATTGTGTTCAATCACCAAAACAGTATTCCCTCTATCCACTAAACGATTCAATACGCCCATTAATAATTGAATGTCCTGAAAATGTAAGCCAGTCGTTGGCTCATCTAAAATATAAAAAGTTTTACCCGTATCTTTTTTTCCTAATTCTGTGGCTAATTTAATTCTTTGCGCCTCTCCTCCACTCAATGTCACAGCAGATTGTCCTAATGTGATATAGCCCAGTCCTACTTCTTGTAATACTTTTACTTTTCTATAAATAAAAGGCACTGCCTGGAAAAATTCACAAGCTTCTTCGACCGTCATATTCAACACATCACTAATCGATTTTCCTTTATAACGAATTTCTAAGGTTTCTCTATTGTATCTTTTGCCTGCACATTTTTCACAATGCACATACACATCTGGTAAGAAATTCATTTCAATCACGCGCATTCCTCCTCCTTCACAAACTTCACATCTTCCACCTTTCACATTGAAAGAAAAACGGCCTGCTTGGTAACCTCTGATCTTAGCTTCAGGTACTGCAGCAAATAAGGTTCTAATATCTGTAAAGAAGCCGCAATAGGTGGCAGGATTACTTCTTGGTGTTCTTCCAATTGGAGATTGGTCAATCTCAATGACTTTATCAATATGTTCTAATCCAGTGACAGATGCATAAGGCATTGGCTTGGTCTTACTATGATAACAGAACTGAGATAAGATAGGATATAAAGTTTCATTGATTAAAGTAGACTTACCCGATCCACTCACACCAGTGACCAATGTTAATGTACCTAAAGGAAAACTCGCATTCACTTTCTTTAAAGTATTACCAGTAGCGCCTTTAATTTCAATAGATAGACCATTGCCTTTTCTGCGTTCTGTAGGAACATCAATGGCTTTTTTGCCCGCTAAATACAATGCGGTATCCGATTTTAATTTCAAAAACGAAGCTGGTGTACCTGCCGCAACCACATGTCCTCCATGAATACCCGCTCTAGGACCAATGTCCACTAAATAATCGGAAGCCATCATGATATCCTTATCATGCTCCACCACCAAGACTGTATTTCCTATATCTCTTAATTGTTTAAGCGCTACAATCAATCGTTGATTGTCTCTTTGATGCAACCCAATAGAAGGCTCATCTAATATATAAGTAATGCCTTGCAATTGAGAACCAATTTGCGTGGCTAAACGAATACGTTGTGACTCTCCTCCACTCAAAGATTTAGATGGTCTACTTAAAGACAAATAAGACAAACCCACATTCATCAAAAATTCAATACGATCATTGATTTCTTTTAAAATGCCCGTCGCTATTTGTGTATCTTTTTTATCTAATTTTTTTGGCAGGTCTAAAAACCATTGTTGTAAATCGTTCAAATGCATTTCATTCAATGCAGCAATATTGAGCTCATTCACTTTAAACCAAAGACTCTCTTTTTTTAGTCTTGCACCATTACAAGCTGGACAAGTATTCAATTGCATGTAGCCCTCAACCCATCCCTTTAAGACATCTGTACTTTGAGAAGAAGTGAACCATCTTTTTAACATCGGCACAATCCCTTCATAGCTTCCAGTATATTCATTAGGGATATTTTCATCATTTAAATCCATATCCAATGTGGATGAAATATTTTTATCTCCAAATAAAATTAAATTCAATTGGTCTTTAGGTAAATCTTGAATCGCCTTGTCTAAACTAATTTTATGCTTTCTTGCAAATTGTTTTATTTGCTTAAACACACTTGCTTCTCTGGCTTCTCCCAATGGGTGAATCGCACCTTCATTAATACTTAATGCATGATCTGGCAAAAGTAAACTCATGTCAATCGCGTATACATTCCCTAGTCCTTTACAAGTAGGACATGCGCCATACGGTGAGTTAAATGAAAAACTATTGGGAGAAGGGGTCTCGTAACTTAAACCAGTTTCGATACACATCAATTGTTTTGAGTATTGTACGATTTTTTCTTTCCCCTCTTCCAAAACAAATAATAAATCCTTACCCATTTTTAAACTCTGCTGCACACTATCTGCTAGTCTTGTTTTCATGGCCTCATTCACCGGGATACGATCTACCACAATTTCAATATCATGTATCTTGTAACGATC
>CAIZLI010000037.1 GCA_903933765.1 uncultured Bacteroidota bacterium | reverse complement strand
GCCACACCAGTATACTTTTGCTACTTTTGGATGCTGACGTAAATAAGCTGCTACTTTTTCACCATTCTCACAATGCCTTTGCATTCTTACATGCAATGTTTTAATACCTCTTAAGACTAAAAAACAATCCTGTGGTCCTGGAACTGCGCCTGTACTTTTTTGTATAAAATACAATTGGTCTCTTAGAGCTTGATCATTCAGCATCAAACAACCTTGAATCACATCACTATGACCGCCTAAATATTTAGTAGCAGAGTGCATCACAATGGTGGCGCCTTGATCCAATGGATTTTGTAAATAGGGAGAAGCAAATGTATTGTCTACACATACAATGCAGTTGTGTTTTTTACCTATGGCTGATACCGCTTCGATATCTGTGATATTCATCAAAGGATTGGTAGGTGTTTCTACCCAAATTAATTTTGTTTTATCCGTCATCGCCGCTGACACATTATTAACATCAGAAGTATCTACATAAATAAATTTGATGCCCATCTTCTCATGTACTTTTGAAAATAACCTGAATGAGCCTCCATACATATCATGGGCTGCAACGACTTCGTCCCCTGGAACTAATAAACGCATCACAGCGTCTGTTGCTGCCACACCACTTGCAAAAGCCAATCCAAATTTTCCATTCTCAATCACAGCAAATGCTTCTTCCAAAGCGAATCTTGTTGGGTTCTGACTTCTTGCATACTCATAGCCCTGATGTACGCCAGGAGCGGATTGTACATAAGTAGAAGTTTGATAAATTGGTGTCATGATAGCGCCAGTACTTGGGTCTGGATGTGCGCCAGCATGTATAAATTTTGTGCCAAGATGTTGTGTATTGCTCATAATAAATTATATAATTATTGAATAGATTAAATTGTATTTCCTTTTTTAAATAGTCGATATGAAAAGACAGATGGAATGATCACCATCACTGCGGTCGCCAACATAAATCCAATAAACCCAAATTTCATCGGTAATATAAATGTCACAACTGCTTGAAACAAACCACCATAGATCCAAAGTTTTCCAGCTACTTTATGTGTTTCGTTCCAGTTGGTTTCATTTTCTAAAGTCCAAGGCAATTTAAAACCTACAAAATAATTTTGCTTAAACTTAGGCATATACCATCCCAGTCCTGCAAAGGACAATCCAATCAATGGTAAAATCAATTTACCTACATTGATCTCATCTGCATGGGTTGAACTATAAATAATGATGGTACTTAAAGCACTTAAAAAAGCAACCGTCAAAACGGCAAAATTGCTATAAAGTGTATCGTTGGCTTCGTCGTATTTTTTTGGATCGAATGTTTTTAGATTGGACATTAGTATATAAACAAAAATACTCACTGCACCCATAATCCCTGGTCCTATAAAAATACTGGATGGACCACCCCAAGCGTCTGCCTTCCCCTCGATATTAAAATGGGTAGGAATGCGACTTGGCAATTGAGGATAAATGATAGCACCATAGATCAAAGGAGCGATAATCATCAAGCCTACTAGCCAAGGGCCGTATTTTTTTGTGTTCATATGCACGAATTTCATGCTCAAGGTACAAAATTTTGCCTTTTGGAACGTTTTACATGAATTGGGCAAATCTGTATAAATAAATTACTTTTGCACCAAATCAATTGACATGAGCAAAGGACCTATTTCACAGTTTATAGAGCACCATTATCGACATTTTAATGCGGCTGCCTTAGTAGATGCTGCTAAAGGGTATGAAACACATTTATTAGAAGGCGGAAAGATGTTGGTGAGCTTGGCGGGTGCCATGAGTACGGCCGAATTAGGCATCAGTTTAGCGGAGATGATCCGTCAAGACAAGATTGCGATCATCAGCTGCACAGGTGCCAATTTAGAAGAAGATGTGATGAACCTTGTAGCGCATAGCCACTACAAACGTGTTCCCAATTATAGAGATTTAACGCCACAGGATGAGTGGGATTTATTAGAAAACCATTACAACCGTGTAACAGATACTTGTATTCCAGAAGAGGAAGCATTTAGAAGATTGCAAAAGCATATTGTTAAGTTCTGGAAAGAAGCTGAGGCAAAAGGGGAACGTTATTTTCCGCATGAATTTATGTATCAAGTAATTTTAAGCGGAGAGTTAGAACAATACTATGAAATTGATCCTAAGGATAGCTGGGTGGTAGCTGCTGCGAAAAAGAACATTCCAATTGTGGTACCAGGATGGGAGGATAGCACTACAGGAAATATCTTTGCTAGCTATGTGATCAAAAATGAATTGAAAGCAGCGACTGTTAAAAACGGTATCGAATACATGATTTATTTAACAGAGTGGTATAGAGCCAATAGCGGTGGTAAAGGGGTAGGCTTCTTCCAAGTGGGTGGTGGTATCGCAGGAGATTTCCCTATCTGTGTAGTACCAATGATGTACCAAGATCTTGAATGGCATGATGTGCCTTTCTGGAGTTATTTCTGTCAAATCAGTGATAGTACGACTTCTTACGGATCTTATTCTGGTGCAGTTCCAAATGAAAAAATTACCTGGGGTAAATTAGACATTCATACACCTAAGTTTATTGTAGAGAGTGATGCCACGATTGTCGTGCCATTGATATTCTCTTATATACTTGGTCAATAATAAAAATGCCCCCTCAAAATGAAGGGGCATTTTTTATGCGTATAGTATTCGTACTATCGGTTCGCTGGCATATTCAAAGGCATATCGCGCTTTAACAT
>CAIZLI010000036.1 GCA_903933765.1 uncultured Bacteroidota bacterium | reverse complement strand
GATCTATAGTAATTATTTAATCTATTGGGCAGTATTTTAACCCATCCTAAACGGCAATTCATATAACGAATGCAATGCCAACCTTTGGGACCGTTCAACTGAAAATCGGCTCTTCTTAAGAATTGAAGGGCATCATTCAGATCCACCTCGATGCTTTCATATGGCATTTTGTCCCATTGACTCATGACTAAATCATGGGCAGGGACCAGGTCTGTCCCTTTAAGCACACCAATGCGCATCCCCATTTTCTTTACATATAAATGCGCCCTAATGGTTTGCAAATCGGAATAACAATGCATTGGCAATGCAATCAACTCTTCTGCATGTTGAATGCAAATCATCTGATCTGGCAATGTATAGATAGCGTTTAAACTAGCAAGCTCTTTTTTGGGTAATAAAGTGAATTGAAAAGGCGTAGAAAAGGAACTTGTATATGCTGCTTTTTGTTTTTGAAAAACGGCAATAAAAAATCCTTCTCCTTTTATTTTATCCGGGTAGAACCTAAAACCTTGCGCTTGATGTATAGGACTATAAGTTATTACAATTGGAGAAGACGAAGGCAATTGAATATTTACAGATGTCATTCCATCCAATGAAGCAATATAATCCATGATCTTTTCATCCTCTTCGAATGAATAAGAACAGGTGGAATAAATGTAATAACCTCCTTCCTGCAATGCTGTAATACTTTCCTCTATAATGCGGGTTTGTCTTTGACTGCAATGCAACACATTTTCCTCGCTCCACTCTTGTATGGCCTGTGGATCTTTCCTGAACATCCCACTTCCACTACAAGGTGCATCGGCAACAATAAAATCAAAAAAATTAGGCAAAGCTTTAAAATGACTTGGGTCATTTTGTGTCACTACAATATGATCGCTCCCCCAGCGAATACAATTTTCTTCTAAAATGGCATTCCTAGATTTAATGGTTTCATTGGCTACCACCAATCCATTTTTAAAGTAGTTGGCCAACAAAGTTGTTTTTCCGCCAGGTGCTGCACAAAGATCTAAGACCTTATAATATTTTTTTGTATCTGCTAGTTGGTTAATGATGGTATGCAAAAACATACTACTTGCTTCTTGTACATAATAAGCACCCGCATGCCATAAAGGATCCACTACAAAACTTGGCCTGCCAGTTAAATAAAAACCTTCTGCGCACCAATCCACAGGGGTTTTTGCATGCAAAAAAGGATGTGCTGTATGGTCGAACGGTTTATACTGATTCATTCTAACCGCAGTAAAATCTGCAGGTACCTGATGGGTCTCCACAAATGCGGCTTTGTCAAATCCAGGAAGACCTGCTAAGGATGCTATGAATTTTTCTGGTAACAATGAATAGTATTAATAACGAATGATAAAATGTTCTTGCTCTTTTTGTTCTTTTCTAAGAAACACAATACCTATATAAAATAAATCAATAGTCAGTGATACTCTAGCATCTGCTTTAATTTCGGCCCAAGCTTTTTCCATTTCACTACTCCAATGAATATCATCAAAAATAAAAATAGAGTGCTCGTCGGATTTAGTTAAAAGCAAATTAAAATATTGCATTGTGGGTTCGTATCTATGATTCCCATCCACATACGCAATGCCAATAGTAGAAACACTTTGTAAATAATTGGGTAAGCTTTGATCAAAATTGCCTTCTATTAATTGTATATTTTGAAACCCTAAATTTTTAAAAGTAGTCAAGGCTTCATGGGCCACTGTGGGCGCGCCTTCCATGGTCACCACAGAAGCATTAGGCACTCCATGCGCCAAATAACAAGTCGTAATACCTAAGGAAGTGCCCATTTCTAAAACCTGACTAGGCTGGTAATATTTAACAATACGGCTTAAGAGCGAGCTATATTTTTTTGGCTTTAGTGCCCCTTTTGCAATTTGTGCAATGGTTCTGGATTTATTGCCCTTCGGATCGGCACCTGCACCCAAATCAAGAATGGTGATTTCTTTTTGATTGTTCAATAATCGTTGACGGTACAATTCAATGGCGTCAATACTTGGTCCTTTTGATTTGGTGTTTAATACATTTTTAATGAAAGCGAATACAAACGGAGAATGAACTCCATGTCCGTGACCATTGGAGGCTTTCCATAAATAGCTAATGTATTTATTAATTAAGGTAAAAGTGTTGTACTTCATTTCCTTTTCCAACATTCAAAGTCAAATGCATAAGCATGTTTTGCATCCGCTGCATTTGGAAAACTATATTCCATAGTCCATTGCGCATCCATCACCGGAAATAAAGTATCTCCCTCAATTTGCGTATGCACCCTGGTCATATAAATGGTATCTGCAATCGACATCGCTTCTTGATAAATTTGACCGCCACCAATGACAAATACTTCTGCATAATTTTCACGTTCCGCTAATGCAATGGCTTCTGCGATAGAACCTACTACCTCTGTTTGATCATAGCTAAGACCAACTTGTTTACTTAATATAATATTCAACCTGCCAGGTAAAACACGTTTGCCCAAAGATTCAAAAGTTTTTCGCCCCATGATCACAGGCATCGCCCAAGTAGTATCTTTAAAAAATTTCATATCCTTAGGTAGATGCCATAGCAATTGATTGTCTTTGCCAATCATATGGTTATCGGATGCTGCTACAACTAAGGATACTTTCATAATGTTTTATTAAACTGCCACTGGTGCTTTAATACCAGGATGACATTCGTAATTTTCTAAAGTAAAATCTTCGAACTGGAAAGCAAAAATATCTTTTACCGCAGGATTGATCTTCATCGTAGGAAGTGGAAAAGGTGTTCTGCTTAATTGTAAATTCGCCTGCTCCATATGGTTGTTGTATAAGTGTACATCACCAAAGCTATGTACAAAGTCTCCATATTCTAAATCACAAACCTGTGCGATCATCATGGTTAACAATGCATAGGATGCAATATTAAAAGGCACGCCCAAAAATACGTCTGCACTTCTTTGGTAAAGTTGACAACTTAATTTGCCATCTGCTACATAAAACTGAAACATATTATGACAAGGCATCAAGGCCATCTTAGATAAGTCTCCCACATTCCAAGCACTCACAATCAATCTTCTACTATCTGGTGTTTTTTTAATTTGTTGGATCAATTCTGTGATTTGATCTATCACAACGCCATTGGGCGCTTCCCAACTTCTCCATTGCTTTCCATAGACTGGTCCTAGATCCCCATTTTCATCTGCCCACTCATCCCATATACGCACCCCATGGTCTTTTAAGTATTGGATATTGGTATCTCCTTTTAAAAACCAAAGCAATTCATGGATGATACTTTTTAAATGTAATTTTTTTGTCGTCACTAAAGGAAAACCTTCGGCTAAATTAAAACGCATTTGATAACCAAAACAGCTTTTAGTACCTGTGCCGGTACGATCTGTTTTTTCGGTCCCATGATCAATAATATGTTGGACTAATTGTAAATATTGTTGCATGCTGCAATTTACAACTTGGGGCGTAAAATAGTAGATTATTTTGCTTTTCTTCTCGCAATTTCCTGTCTGATCAATAGCAATTCTCTGTTGGTTTGGCCATTCACGCTTGAATTTTCCTGTGCCCTGCGCATTAAATAAGGAATCACATCCTGCAATGGACCGAATGGTAAATATTTGCTGACTTGATACCCTTCCGAAGCCATGTTAAAACTAATATGATCGCTCATGCCATAGAGTTGAGAAAAATGAATACGAGGATGGTTATTTGGCAAGCCTTTATCCTGCATCATTTGGGCGCATTTTAAATTACTCGCTTCATTATGTGATGCAACAATTAAAGCAATATTATCTAAGTGTTCTAAGCAAAATTCAACCCCTGCATCAAAATCAGCATCTGTCGCCGCTTTATCTACTTGAATTGGTGATGCATACCCCATCGATGCTGCCCTTGCTCTTTCTTTTTCCATATAGGCACCACGAACCAATTTTGCACCTAAGATAAAATTACCTTCCGCTGCAATTTTATGAGAAATCTTTAAAAAGTGTAGACGATCAGACCTGTATAACTGATAGGTATTGTAAACAACTACTTTTTCTTTATTGTAGACGCCCATTAATTCAATCGCCATGCGGTCTATTGGATCTTGAATCCAAGTTTCTTCGGCATCAATCAAAATGCCAATATTATTTGTTGCAGCTACTACGCATATTGCATGCATTCTTTCTTTCAGTCGATTCCATGCAGCATCATCTGATTCACTATCATGTATGCCACTTCTTAATCTTGGTGCTTCATTCAAACGCTCTAATAAATGCATGCTCGATAAACCAGTTAATTTCACACTTATAAAAGGCACATTATTTTGTGTTGCTGCAAATTCAACTGCTTTAATAAATTGTTCCGTCACTTCATCAAAACTTGCATCGCCTTCTTTTGCTTCTACACCATAATCCAAGATCACTTGAACGCCATATGAACCCAACATTTTAGTGACTCTTGCAGACTCATCTAAAGTTTCACCTCCAACAAATTGATTGAAAATAGTATTGCGAATAATTCCATTAATCGGCAAGCCAGACTTCATTAAGATTGGTGTAAATCGAGTGCCTAAAGAGACAATCCAAGGATTTTGTATGACTGTAAAAAGCCACTTTGCTTTGTTTAAATCTGTGTTCGACTTGTACGCAAAAGCGTTCTGTGTATTATTTAAAGATAGGTTCATGCTAACGTTCATTCGTATTGCAAATATCGGGACTATTTGCTTCTTGACAAAGTTTAAATCGCTTGATGATTGAAGGGCTGTAACACCATTTCACTCACCACACCCGAGCTTGGTTGTTGACATAAAAACCAAATGGCCCTAGCAGCTTCTTCGGCCACCACCATCTTATCTCTTTGTACTCTTAAATCGATGGTATCCCAGAATGGAGAATCTACGCCTCCTAAATACAATTGTGTAATTCTAATTTCTGTGCGTTTAAGTTCTTCTCTCAAAGAGTGCATCATGCCGACCAATGCATATTTACTTGCGCAATAAGCTGCAGCACCCGCCATTGGTACTTTGCCTAAAATACCTGGGATATTGATGATTAGGCCTTTTTTAAGCTCCATCATTTTAGGCAAGATGGCTTGAATGGTTTCAAAACTACTTAAAGTATTCACTTGAAAAGAAGTTTGCATTTCAACAGTCGTTAATTTATCAAAGGACTTGATGATGCCTATTCCTGCTGCATTGATAAAAATATCAAATGCGAAATCTAATGTTCTTAATTGATTGGTGAACTGTAAAACTGCATTGGAGTCCGCTAAATCCACTTGAAAAAATCGATCAGAACCTAGGCTTAAATCTGTCGCCAATTGATTCAATTTATTGGCATCTCTGCCTGCCAACCACAATTGTGCCCCACTCCCATGTAATAAACTAGCTAATTGCGCACCAATGCCGCCTGTTGCGCCCAATAACAATACTTTCTTTTGCTTTAACCCTTCCATGTCTATTGATTTTTATCATAACAATCAGTTGAAGGAAATTGTTCAAAATAAGTATATTTATGCCCATTATGAAAATCATTGAAACGACCATTTACCAGTTTAAAATTCCCATGATTCCTTTTACCATTGCGACTGGCACCATGGAATTTGCACAAAATGTTTTAATTCAAATAAAAACAGACCAAGGCATTACTGGTATTGGAGAATGTTCAGCCTTTCCAATGATTGTGGGCGAAACTCAATTAAGCTGCTATCACAACGCCAAAGATTTTGCACAATTTTGGAAAGGGAAAGACCCATTGGATATTCCAACACGTTTAAAAGAACTGGACTTAGTGATAGCAGGAAATTATACTGCCAAGAGTGCATTTGATTTAGCATTGTATGATATCGCGGCTAAAGCTGCTAACCAACCCCTTTATCAATTTTTAGGTGGTCATCAAAAACCAATTGAATCAGATTTAACGATTGGTATTGGCAAACCTGAGGAAATGGCTGCACAAGCCATTGAATTTGTTGAAAAAGGTGTACGCATGATAAAAGTGAAATTAGGAAAAGCACCTAAGGAAGATGTGGAGCGCATTCGTCAAATTAGAACCGCCATTGGTCCAGACATAAAAATAAGAATTGATGCAAACCAAGGATGGGCAAAGGAAGATGCATTGGAAGTACTTACACAATTAGCCCCTTATCAAATTGAATTTTGCGAACAGCCCATGCATAAATATTACGATGATTACCTGCCTGCACTTTGCGCCAATTCACCTGTCAAAATCATGGCCGACGAATCGGTTTTTACCCACCATGATGCTCGAAAATTAATTGCGAACAAAGCCTGTCATTCTATCAATATTAAATTCTCTAAAAGTGGCGGCATCCAAGAAGCCATTAAAATTCATGATATCGCAAAAGCCAACCATATTCCATGTATGATGGGAGGTATGTTAGAAAGCAGGGTGGCATTAAGTGCCAAAATGCATTTTGCGATGGCCATGGACAATGTGCATTTTTATGATATGGATACTTGTTTAATTGGACATACAATCGATCCAGTGATTGGAGGTGTTCAGTTCAATGGCATGCACTTGAGTATTGGCGAAGCGCCAGGCATTGGCGCTGATGTCGACCCAGCCTATTTACGCAATTTGGAATCTTGTACAATCTAGCAAAGTTCTACATAGGATAGTTGTACCTTCGTATTCAATTATAAACTAATTGATTTTATGGAAGCAAAAACAGCATCTGCAACTTTTACGACAATGAACGAATTGGTATTGCCCAATGATACCAATACCCATGGTGATTTAATGGGAGGCAAGCTCATGTATTGGATGGACATTGCTGCTTACCTATCTGCAGCAAAACATTGTAATTCCTCGGCCATGACGGCATCGGTGGATAATATTAGTTTTAAGACACCTATCAAATTAGGCAACGTCATTTGCATAGAAGCAAAAGTCACAAGGGCTTTTACAACATCCATGGAAATTCATTTGAAAGTTTGGAATCAAAATATCATTGCGCAAACTAGGGTTTTAAGCAATGAAGCGTATTTTACTTTTGTTGCATTAGATGATAAAAAGCAACCTATGAAAGTACCAGAAATTATTGCAGAAACCGATGAGGAAAAAAAATATTTTGCAAGTGCATTAAGAAGAAGACAATTGCGTTTGATCCTTGCTGGAAAAATGAAGCCCGATGATGCTACTGAATTAAAGGCATTGTTTATAAAAGAAGAAGTGGATTAAGGCTTTTGGCCTTACTATACTTTGTTTTCAACCACTTTCATCACGTGGTGCTTCCCTTTAAGCATGTAGTCTTTACTTTGCTCAATCGCGTCCATTACTTGATCTAAAATTGCTTCCACAGAGCCTGTATAGTCAATGACTAAAGGCGCTTTGAATCTTATGGTCAGCGGCGTACCTACTTTTTTATAGGTGAGTCCTTTTTTTGTAAACGCACGCCAAAATCCATTGATCACTACTGGAATCACAATAGGATGATTGTTCTTTATAATGTGCGCAGTTCCTTTTCTGCCTGGTGCAAAAGGTTTTGTAGTGCCTTGCGGAAAAGTAATCACCCAACTTTTTGCTAATGCCTTATCAATTTTTTGTGTGTCTACCACATCTCTTTGTCTTTCTACATCCTTTCCTTCTGCCCTCCAAGTTCTTTTCACAGTTAAAGCACCACCTAATTTAAATAATTTTGTTAGCCAGTTATCATTCATTGTTTCTTCGGCTGCAATAAAATACACATTAGTAAATGGATTCAACAAATAATAAGGAATGCCTAATCGATTGAATTTTCTCCATTTAACAGCACAAAAAATATGCACAAAAGTGATGACGTCGGCAAAATAAGTTTGGTGGTTACTCACAAAAAGGACGTTCTGTTTGGGTAAATCTTCTAGATGTTCTGTGCCCTCAATCTTCATTTGATTAAACAAAGCAAGCCCTGGATAGGTAAACAATCCTACGACTCCATAAATGATGGAACGAAAAATTCTGATTTGCTTTAAATAATCTAGTACACGCATGTTTAAGCTACTAATTTGATTGGCAATATACTACATATTATTATAATAGACTTGCCCTGTTTAAACAACAATTTGTATCTTTAAACAATGAAAAAATCTGCCGTAATATTTGATATAGATGGTTTATTAATCAATAGTGAGCCGCTTTGGAATAAAGCAGCCGCTGAAATCTTTAGACAATACGGTATCAGTTTAACAGAAGCGCAATATGCCACAACCACTGGTCTTAGATCAAAAGAATTTGTAGCACATTGGTTACATGAGTATAAAATCCCTTC
>CAIZLI010000035.1 GCA_903933765.1 uncultured Bacteroidota bacterium | reverse complement strand
GACTGTTCTAAATTGTGCAGTCCTATTTTCAATGCCTGCCATTTTACTTAAAACCAGGTCGATATTGGCCTGTGCATTGCTATTTTCACCCGCATATCTTGCACTTTTAACGCCAGGAGCGCCATCGAGTGCAACAATTTCTAATCCTGTGTCTTCGCTAAAACAATTTTGTTGGGTCAAATTAAAAATGGTCACAGCTTTCTCATGTGCATTCGCTTCCAATTGATCATGCGGTTCTGGAATATCAATTTCAATGCCAGCTTCTTTCAGTGGAATAATCGTAAAATTAGCACCAACCAAGGATTGAATTTCGGCAACTTTATTTCGATTATTGGTAGCAAAAATAAGTGTATGCTTTGGTACAATCATTTCAGTTTATAAATTGAAAATTATTTTTAATGCAGTCCATAATTTTGTCTTTTCAATTTTAGAAGCTTGGTCAATTCCTTGCATTTGTGATAAATTATTACTGAATAATAATTGGGTTTCGCCAAGTAAAATTGGTGTATACAATTTAGTAGGTAATTTAATTTTTAATTGCGTTGGATTGATATCAAAAACCAACACCAAATCAGAAGGTACTTGTGTTAAAATTTGATGCAATGAAAAGTTTTTATTTGCAAGATTAATTAAAGCAATATCTGCAATGGTTAATTTGCATGCATTTAAAATAGAAGTTAATAAATCAAAAGCCCTTTCGTTTAAATGAACAGCATCCATGTCTTGCACTAAAACAAGGATCTTTTTTTGGTGTTCGCCCAGAAATTTGATAGGCGCAATAAGTGGCTCTTCTTCGGCTATTGCTGTATTTTTTTCCTCAACAGGCGCAGATGACTTTGCTTTTTTATCCACATTCGCTGGAGCAACTCCTAGTACTAAGCTTTCTTTGTACAGGTTCACTAATACGCTATTTGGCAGGATGTTTTTAACTTCTTTCATAGGGTTTGGATACCGAAAATTAACTGAATTGATTGGTTTGAAAAAATAACAGTTGTACGTCTTTATTATTTTGTGTTTCTTTGTGCTTGATTTAGCATCAAAAACGAATAAAAATGAGCGTAGGAAATATCCCATTTATTGAAATGCCTAAGGAGCAATTAAGGCAATTAGATCCTCAAAATTTTTATTTTGGGAAAAGCTTTACAAACTACATGTTAGAAGCGGACTATAAAGATGGTGCATGGACCAATGCGGTTATCAAAAAATTTGAACCATTACAAATAGATCCATCTACTGCAGTATTGCATTATGGTCAATCTATATTTGAAGGCATCAAAGCATATAAAACCGCTACTGACGAAGTGGTTATTTTTAGACCAGAAGAAAATTACAAACGCTTTAATACCTCTGCTGAAAGAATGCAAATGCCAACCGTTCCAGAATGGTTGTTCATGGATGGCATGAAGCAATTAATCAAAATTGAAAAAGATTGGATTCCAAAATTAGAAGACCATTCATTATACATTCGTCCGTTCATGATTGCAACAGATCCTTTCATTGGCGTGCGTCCATCAGCATTGTATAAGTTCATGATTATTTTAGGTCCTGCTGGTCCGTATAATTCAGAACCAATGAAGATTTTGATTGAAAAAGATTTTACAAGAGCGACGCCAGGTGGTGTAGGTTTTGCTAAAAATGGCGGTAATTATGGAGCAAGTTTGTACCCTGTTGTGTTGGCACAAAAAAAGGGGTATGACCAAGTTCTGTGGACAGACGCTTTGGAGCATAAATATGTGGAGGAAGTGGGGATGATGAATGTGATGTTTGTGATTGATGGAAAAGTCATTACCCCAAGTTTGGAAAGAGGCACTGTGTTGAAAGGGGTGACAAGAGCTAGTGCAATTATCTTATTAAGAGATATGGGTTATACCGTAGAGGAACGCAACCTTTCAATCGATGAAATTCTTACTGCACATAAAGCTGGTAAGCTAGAAGAAGTATTTGGGGTTGGTACAGCTGCGGTTGTTTCATTTATTTGCAGATTAGCAGAAGGGGATTACGTGATGGATTTTGATTTAACCAAGTCCACCGTCGGACCAAAGCTAAAAAAGAAGCTTAATGACATTCGTACAGGTCTTGAGGAAGACAAACATGGCTGGCTAGTGAAAATATAGTTAAATAACTGATAATCAGTATTTTAACTGTCAAAAACAAAGACAATCGTACGGTAAATGGGTCTAATTGCTTTATTTTTTAAAAAATAGCAAATAACATTTTGGTAATTCGTTAACAGACATTACCTTTGCCGTCCGAATTTTTTATAAACCAAAATTGAACTAAACAGCATAATTAATGCCTACTATTCAACAATTAG
>CAIZLI010000034.1 GCA_903933765.1 uncultured Bacteroidota bacterium | reverse complement strand
CCCCTTAGGGAGCATAGCTCAGTTGGTTTAGAGCATCTCGTTTACACCGAGAGGGTCCGCGGTTCGAGCCCGTGTGCTCCCACAAAGAATCCTCAACATATCTCTAGATTGTTGAGGATTTTTGCTTTAAGGCCTTTCGTTATTTTTGAACTATTTTTATATTATGCAAGTATTCACCACACGCAATAAAATCATCATCACCTGTAATAAATGGTTGGCTCCTGCTTTAAGGTCAGAAGTGATTGGTTTGGGTTTTGATGTGGACAGGGTTTTTCAAACTGGGGTGGAATTAACCGGTACAGTAAATGATTGTATCCGTTTAAATTTAAACCTACGTTGTGCGAGTCAGGTGATGTATTCTTTAAAGACATTTATATGTAATGATCCGGACGAATTGCATAAAAACTTAGTGACTATTCCTTGGGAAACAATGATTCAGCCTGATGGTTATTTTTCGGTCATTAGTAATGTTTTCAATGATACTATTTCTACCAATTTATTTGCCAACCTGAGAGTAAAAGATGCTATAGTAGATAGAATGCGCGAAGTGAGTGGAAAACGTCCATCTACAGGTTCAGAATTATCAGGTGCTGTGGTGTATTTATTTTGGAAAAATGATGAAGCAGAAATTTTCTTAGATACTTCAGGAGATTCTTTAGCAAGACATGGCTATCGAAAATTGCCAGGTAAAGCACCGATGTTAGAAGCATTGGCAGCAGCGACTATATTGTCTACCAAGTGGAATAAGTTCGGTGCCTTTGTAAACCCTATGTGCGGTTCTGGTACTTTGGCGATTGAAGCAGCATTGATTGCTACAAAAAGAGCACCTGGTTTATTTAGAAACAATTATGCTTTCATGCATATCATTGGTTATGATAAAAAGATATACGAGCAAGAGCGAAGTATTATAGAAGAACAAGTAAGGCACTTACCTAATTTAGTCATCATTGCATCTGATATCAGCAGAGACGCCATTAAGGTGGCTAAAATCAATGCATCTGTGGCTGGTGTGGAAGATTTAATTGATTTTCAGGTATGTGATTTTGAAGCGACTAAAATGCCAGAACCCGAAGAAGGAGCCATTGTGATGATCAATCCTGAATATGGAGACAGACTAGGGGAGGAAGTTGAATTAGAAGCCACTTATGCGCGTATGGGAGATTATATGAAGAACAAGTGCAAGGGGATGACTGGCTATATTTTTACAGGTAATTTAGAATTGGCTAAAAAGATTCGTTTAAAGCCAAGTCGACGAATAGAATTTTTCAATGCCACCATTGATTGTAGATTATTGGAATATGAATTATATGCAGGGACTAAGAGAACGGATAAAGTAACTGAAGCACCTATAGAAACGCCTTAATTAATTGTACAGCAAATAAGTTTCAATCTCTTTCTTCCAACGCTCTACTTTTATCTACACACTCATTTTTTGTAACCATTGTTGTAATGGTAAATCAAAGATGGCTTCTGCATTGGGGATGCCTAATAGTAAAGACAAATGATTTTCGCCTGTTGGATTTGCGTTTGTTTTATAAGGCATCCATTTGAATGCTTTTGGATGTATATCTTT
>CAIZLI010000033.1 GCA_903933765.1 uncultured Bacteroidota bacterium | reverse complement strand
CTTAAAATCCTACCTAAATTAGTCTATAAATCCTTTAGATTTCATCCAATCGTCATTGTATACTTTACCAACATACCTACTTCCGTGATCATGGAAGACGCAAACAACCACATCGGTTGGTTTCAACTTATCTTTTAATTGCAATAGCCCTTGAAAACAGCCTCCTGCACTATATCCACAAAATAAGCCTTCTTCTTTTGCTAGTCTTCTTGTCATCAATGCACCTTCTTTATCTGCCACTTGTTCAAAATGGTCAATGACGGACATATCATAGTTTGCGGGGACAAAATCCTCACCAAAACCTTCGGCAATATAAGGGTGCACATAGGACATATCTACTTCGCCAGTTTGAAAATAATGGGTCAATAAAGAACCTATTGGATCAATGGCCCAAACTTGAATATTAGGATTTTGTTCTTTTAAATATCTAGCTGTTCCAGTGATGGTGCCACCTGTGCCTGCAGTACAAACTAAGTGGGTAATTTTTCCTTCGGTTTGTCGCCAAATTTCTGGCCCCGTTGTTTCATAATGCGCTTGTCGGTTGGCCAAATTATCATATTGGTTAAAGAAATGGGAGTTAGGTATTTCTCCTGCCAATTTCCTTGCTACTGAATAATAACTTCTAGGATCTTCTGGTTCAACATTCGTAGGGCAGACGATCACTTCGGCACCCACCGCTCTTAAAATATCCATCTTCTCCTTGCTTTGCTTATCGGTTGTGGTAAAGATGCATTTATATCCTTTCACCACTGCAGCTAATGCTAAACCCATTCCTGTGTTACCACTGGTACATTCAATGATGGTACCACCTGGTTTTAATTTACCTTCTGCTTCGGCTACTTCCACCATTTTCAAAGCCATTCGGTCTTTGATAGAATTGCCTGGATTGAAATAATCCACTTTTGCCAAGATAGTTCCAGGCATGCCTACGCTAACTTTATTTAGTCGAATGATTGGAGTATTGCCGATGGTTTCTAAAACGTTATTTAACCACATAAAATGTGTTGCTTTTATTGAGGGTGAAATTAAGTTAAAAAAACCTAATACTATTGGATGTTAGCAAAATTGCTTGTAATGATCTCGCAGAATTTGGTATCGATCATTTTTTCAGCCAATGCAATCATATTTGAAAATGCTTTTGCGTTGCTAATACCATGACCAATGATGACTGGCTTGTTCACACCTAGGACAGGCGTGCCGCCATAATTTTCGAAATGGAAACGTCCAAAAAAGCTATCCTTTTCTATACCCTGATGTGCTGCAGCATCATACATTGCTTCTGCAGTTTTCAATATCACATTACCCGTAAATCCATCACAAACAATGACATCTGCTTTGTCGTTAAACACATCACGACCTTCAACATTGCCTATGAATTCAATATGGGTATTTTCTTTTAAAAGTGGGTAAGTGGCTTGTGCTAATAAATTGCCTTTGCCTTCTTCTTCTCCTACATTCAATAAACCAACAGTAGGAGCGTCAATATTAAGAATATGCTTTGCATATAAATTGCCTAAAATGGCAAATTGATTTAGTTGTTCAGCCTTACAATCCGCATTCAAACCCACGTCTACAAGGATGCCTGTTTTACCATTTAATTTTGGTAAAAGTGTTGCGATAGTCGGCCTTAAAACACCTTTAATTGGTTTGATGCTAAACATGGCGCCAACTAACATGGCTCCTGTATTTCCTGCACTTAAAAAGGCATCAATCTTACCTTCGGCTAAATAGCGAAAACCTATTGCAATGGAAGAGTTTGGTTTTTCTTTTAAGGCCTTAGTAGGATGCTCATGATATCCAATGACTTCTGGGGCGTCTACTAAATGCAAAAAAGGTGAAGCAATCCCATGCTGCTGAAAGAGTGCTTCCAACTGGGTTGCATCACCTATGCAAAATAAATTGTGTTGATTATTGGATAGATAATGTTGAACGCCTTTAATAGCTTCAAGTGGTGCAAAATCACCACCCATCATGTCTATTCCAATATTCTCTGAATGGTAAATTATGCTTTTAAAGGTGCTTTCTCAGCTACTAATTTTCCTTTATAGAATAATTTTCCTTCTTGAACGTGCGCGCGATGACGAACGTGGATTTCTCCAGTTGTACCATCTTTGCTTAATGTTACTTCTTGAGCAACATAGTGTGTTCTTCTTTTAGCGCTACGTTGTTGTGAGTGTCTGCGTTTAGGATTAGGCATCTCTTATTTTTTAAATTTTTACTATATTTTATTTTCTATTCTACTTCTTCTAATACTTTTATTCGT
>CAIZLI010000032.1 GCA_903933765.1 uncultured Bacteroidota bacterium | reverse complement strand
GAAAAAGCAAAAAGGAGAAAATGAATTAGCAGAAATGGTGAGTGCCGTATTGCCGAAGATGTAATCTTTAAAGAATATGAATTTGAATATGGATGGATCATTCAAATCATTTCAAGATTTAACTAAAAGAGCCTCCAATTGGAGGCTCTTTTTTATTCAATATCTTCTAATACTCATCTTTTTATAAATAGCAACTTACCAAGACCCGCCAGCGCCGCCGCCACCAGAGCTTCCGCCGCCAAAGCCGCCGAATCCTCCACCTCCGCCGCCATCACCCCATCCACCGCCGCCGCGACCACCACCGCCTAATAAAGAACCTAGTAACATGCCTGTGGCTACATCACTAAATCCTCCGCCGCCAATATTGGATCCACCACCACCGCGTCCATTTCTTAAGACCGCTAAAATGATGATTAAGATGATCAAAAATAATCCTCCACTTCCTTTTGACTTGGACCTTGTTTTCTTTGCTCTAGCTTCTTTGTATTCTCCGACTGCAGCTTTCGCTATATTGTCTGTTGCCTGGTCAATGCCTTCGTAATAATTACCCGCTTTGAATGCAGGCTTAATATCGTTGTCAATAATATTTAAAGCAGTGATATCAGGAATGGCACCTTCTAATCCATAGCCCACTTCGATCCTGATTTGACGATCGTTGATGGCAATTAATAAGAGTATACCGTTATTGGTTTTCTTATTACCTATCCCCCAGTCTCTAAATAATTTAGTCGCATATTCTTCCTTTGGATAACCATCTAAACTTGGAATGATGACCACAGCTATTTGATTGGAACTGCTGTCGTCAATCGCCACCAATTTATTTTCCAAAGCCTGCTTTTGTTCTGGCGTCAATACACCAGCCACATCTGTTACAAGGGTTGGCGGATTAGGCTTCGCAATAATATTTTGCGCAAAACTATTGTTCGCAAAAAGCAATGCTTGTAAAAATAAAACGGTCGTTAAAAGAAAAGGCAATGCGCCAATTAATTTTATTTTTCTCATTTTCCCATCATGATTTCGTCAGATAATTCATTTTCATCCGTTACACGATCATATGGAAAATGATCTTTCAATGCATGGCCCACAGCATCAATTACAGCGACCATACCATCTACATAATGTGCTTGTTTAAAATGACCCGTCATTTCTTGCACTTGTTGGTACCAAAACTCCACACCTACTTTTTCATGAATTTGCTGATCGCCATAAATAGCCAATTTCTTGTCCGATACGGCCACGTATACCAATACACCATTACGGTCCTTGGTCTCGTTCATTTTGTTCTTGAAAAATATTTCGGTAGCACGTTGTAATGCGTCCTGCTTTTTTGGAATACTTGTTTCTACAAATACTCGGATCTCACCGCTTGTATTTTGTTCAGCAGCTTGAATCGCCTGGACAAGCTGTTGCTTGTCCGAGGCACTCAATAAGTTATCCGTTTTGGATTTAAATAGATTCAGTGGATTCCACATAGTGTTGTTTGTTTGGATTTTTAAAACTGACTTAGAATTTTACTTCTGGCGCTTTAGAAGCACCTTCGTCTGCTTTAAATCCTTCTTTGGTTTTGAAACCAAACATACCAGCTACCAAGTTCAAAGGAAATGATCTTGCTCTTTTGTTGTAATCAGCGATTGCAGCATTGAAGTCATTTCTTGAAACTTTAATTCTGTTTTCAGTACCTTCTAATTGCGCTTGTAAGCCACGGAAGGCATCATTTGCTCTTAAATTAGGATAGTTCTCTGAAACCACTAATAAACGACCCAAAGCCTGAGACAATTGTCCTTGATTGGCTTGGAACTGTTGTAATTTTTCTGGCGTCAAATCCTTCGCATCCACTTTCATTTGTGTAGCGCTTGCACGTGCAGCAATTACATTTTCTAAAGTAGATTTTTCAAAATTTGCTTCACCTTTTACTGTGTTCACCAAGTTCGGGATCAAATCCGCACGTCTTTGGTAATCACTTTGCACGTTATTCCATGCTTGATTTACATTCTCGTCTTGATTCACTAAGCCATTATAGCCGTTGCAACCATAGCCTATTAAAATTACGAGTACTCCTAAAAAAATGAATAGTCCTAAATTTTTACGTAACATAGTTTTTGTATTTGTTTATAAAGATAGAGCAAAGCTAGTACCAAACTTGTTTTATGACGGAAAGTCCTGACAAAAAGAACCCTCCCCGAAGCTGGGAAGGGTTATAATTAACAAGTTCT
>CAIZLI010000031.1 GCA_903933765.1 uncultured Bacteroidota bacterium | reverse complement strand
GAAGTGAGTGCGAAGTATCCAAAAAAGGAATTGGTTGCACCAACCAAGGGTGACAAAATGAATAGGGTTCAGTTTCAAGAAAATATGCAGAAATTAATGCAAGAAATGCAAAGAGGCGGCGGCATTAGAATGGGCGGTACGTCAATTAGAGTTGGGGGAGGAAATTAAATTCCATCTCCAGCCAATTGCGAATGTTCTGTTATCTCCAAGATAATAGGCATACGCATTGTTGCCTCGTACACTAAAGTTTTTGGTCGCCATGCTGGCATAAAATTGATCCGTGAGGTTTAAACATTGGAACCAAAATTCATGTTTTTTGATGCTGTAATTCACCCTTAGGTTCAACACATCAAAACCATTGTAGCGAGTCGCATTGATCTCGTCCATATAATAACCAGACTGGTGTTGCCATTCTAAGGATGAGCTTAAAGCAGTATTCCATCGACTCAATACAGTTAGGTTACTAAAAAAACGAGGCGCAGCCACCATTTCTTTATTGCTAATATCTGTCCCCTTTAAAATGGTATTCACATAAAGGTGCTTTGCATTGCTACCATTAAAGTTGATCTGCAATAATTTGCTAAAATTATATTTCAGTTGGTATTCTATCCCATAGTGTTTTGTTTGACCTGTATTTTGATTCAGGTTCACGCCATCTGTTTGTCGGACAGAAATAATTTCATTGCGGCCATTCAATTGGTACAAAGACCATTCGATATAACCATTCGGTATGCTTATCCAAGATCCAATTTCATAGTTTGAAAAACTTTGCGGCAATAAATAAGGAACACGTATGGCATTGTAGATTTCGGTGATTTGAGGTGGCACAAAGCCATTGCTAAAATTTAAATAACCACCCCAATTTTGTTGATTATAGGTTAAACCAAGTTTAGGCGCCCAATTGGTGAATACATTATTTGCAGAAGGTGTTCCTGTAGCTAACTTATTTTTAAATTGGTAATCAAATTGGTCATACCTCAATGTAGCATTGACACGTAGACGATTGGTGATTGATTGCATCCAATTTAGATAAACTGCTTTATTGTAAATGGTTGTTCTATAGTTGGTAATTAAACTGTCAATGGCTTTTCTTGTATAGCTTGTAAATTTATTGATGTTGGTGTCTTTAAAAATATCAATATAGTTCGCAACTAATCCTTGTTCAGTCGCATCCATGTAGCCGCCAATTAATATTTTTGATTTTATTTTTTTTATTTGAATCTGATGTTGTAGATCAAATACGTAGGCGTCAAAACGATTGGAATTGATCTGTCCCCTAAACTTTGTAGGATTGGAACTTGCAGCAATTAAATATGCAGGATTTTGATCCATTGTATTGCCTCGATATAAAAGGTTCAATGTTGTTTTTTGTGTTGCATTCCATGCATAAGATAAATTTTGTCTTATACGAACCAAGTCCAATTTTCGATAAGTAAAGCTTTGTTGGGTACTATAGTTTCTTGCTTCAAATTTTAAGCTATCCACCGTGCCAGTCATCTGACCATCGTAATGGAT
>CAIZLI010000030.1 GCA_903933765.1 uncultured Bacteroidota bacterium | reverse complement strand
TTTTGTGATTGATCTCCGTTTTGCATGAATGCATATAAGTCGATCTTCTTGAACAGCTTGTTGTTTCTGATCAATTCAATATTTCTGTATGAACCAATTTCATTTGGACCACCTGCTTCTGTTAAAGCATTTAAGATAGTGGATAAAGAAGATACATTGTAATTACCGCTTCTTTGTGCACCAATAATAGTCACTTGGATAGTTCTTGTATCGCCTACGGTTAATGCCAATTTAGATTCACCTGATCTTAAACTTGGATAAGCTGTGTTGGCCATCTGTTGTTTGATTCTTGTGGTAGCAGCTTCTATCGTTAATCCTGCTACTTTCACACGGCCTACATTGTCTATGAGTACTGTTCCTTCCTTGCTTACATCTAAATCCGAACTATATTCTTGTACACCATACACCACTAGTTTCAACACATCGTTGGTGCCTACTTCGTAATTCAATGGTGTTGCGATATTTTGATTTTCACCAAAACCATTTTCATTCGCAAACAATTCTGATCCATAAATCAACGGATTGATTTTGTTCTCGTATGTTATACGTGTGCTATCTTTCTCGTAGGTTGGTTTTTTGCTTAATGTTTTTTTGATCAATGGTGAACCAGCTTTTGTGCCTGTTTTAGAGGATGCCAATCTTGCTTTTAATTTTGCAAATTCTGCTGGGCTCATGCCTTTTGCAATGGCTTGAGATTCTAACATATCAATACTCACACCAGCTTGTTTGATCTGTGCTTGTATTTGTGCAATTTCCGCATCGGTTAATGCGTCCACTTTGATGGTGCTTAAATCCTTTCCGCTTAATAAATTTTGCGCATTCGATTGGATGCTCATTGCAAAAATACTCAAGCTAAATAAAGCGATTCTAATCCATTTCATAAGTCAAATTTTGTTTGAAGTTTGGCAACTTTGTATGGCGTTGCCACTCTTAGTCCCATTATAGGCCTAAGTTATTCATTTAGAGTGCATAAGACACTCTGTTAATATACAACAAATTTACAATTTTATGTATATTCTCAGTGTTTTTTAACAGTTTTTAGCTGTTAATTTTTTCAATAAACTTTGGGGGGTAAGTTAGTCCGCGAAAGTAAGGCTTCAATAGCTAAATATCTAATTTTGATTCGGGTATTTTTTAAGCGGTTTTGAGCCTATTTTCTACTGCAAATCAAAGTGGTTCAAGCTATTAAATATAAACGCTTTTTACTTTTAAATATTGTGGAGCCAGGTTGGTAAAAATTCGATGAAAGTTCGATAAATGGGTCCTTATCTACTCAATCTATAAATCGTCAAAGCCGCTCTTTTGATCAAAAAAGGCAGTTGATTTAAGTGGAT
Organism: uncultured Bacteroidota bacterium; assembly: GCA_903933765.1. GTDB lineage: Bacteria > Bacteroidota > Bacteroidia > Chitinophagales > Chitinophagaceae > Sediminibacterium. Next base: position 5,455 of record CAIZLI010000030.1, on the reverse strand, counting down.
GGTCTCACCCGGCGCGTGCGCGCCACGTCCAGATGCCCCCAATCCATCAATACAATCCACATAAGCCGCTACATAGGAAATATCCCCTGCACCGCGGGATCCTGGGTCGCCTGCTACCGTTGCACCAGCGCCCATATCCATTGATATTGAATTGATTACGCTTAAAACCTGGTTATTGCCTTCGGTCGGCGCCATACTTGGAATCCCGTCCACAAAACTGATTTTGGCACTGGTTTGGGCTAGATTTTGGGCTACAATCTCCTTCATTTTGACCCTGGCGCGGTCTTTTTGGTCTTCGGTCAAGAACCTTAGGTCTCCAGTCACCGTCACCGCAGGGGAGATAATATTTGTTTTGGCAATGGCCGCCCCTTTTGAGGTAGCGTCATTGTATTCAATGTCCGACCCGCCAATGATAATGCCCGGGTTAAATGTCAAATATTTCTCCGTACTTAGGGTTTCTCTAAATTGATTCAAGATTCTTGCCGCCTCATAAATGGCGCCATAACCCGCGCCTGGCGTGAATACCCCAGAACTATGTCCTGTTTTTCCGGTCACATCCAATCTCCATCCGCTCGCGCCCCTTCTTCCGGTAGCCACCGAGTTCAATCCGTTCGCACCTTCAAAAGCCAATGCGATATCTGCCTGCTTGGCCCGATTGATAAAATCACCTCGAGTCACTTCCCTTGGATAACCCGCATGCTCCTCGTCCCCTGTAAAATAAGCTGTGATATCTGTGTTTTTTAATAAGCCCGCTTGCTCCAATGCTTGCAATGCCATAATCACCACCACATCTCCACCTTTCATATCGTTCACTCCTTGACCCGTTGCGGTAGAATCGTTCAACATCGTAAACGGATTGGCTGGCATGTCTGGTTCAAAGACGGTATCTAAATGTCCGATGAGGAAAAGGCGTTTGCCTTTTTTGGATGTGGCGGCGGCGCCAGCGCGACGACTCGCCACTAAATGCCCCGCACGTTTGATAGAGTCTGGCATCGCAACCCACTCTGTGGCGAATCCTGCTTTTTCAAATTCCTTCGCAAACAATGCGCCTACTTTTTTTACTCCCTCTATATTCAAAGTCCCACTATTAATATTCACCGACTCCTTAAGCATCTCAATGGCCTGCGGCATATGCGCATCAATCCAAGCCATCACTTGCTTTTCCTCTTTAGTTAAACCTTTAGATGCAGCAGCTGCAGGCGTTTTCACTTGCTGCGCAATACTTGTCATTGCAAAAAGGATGGATAAAAAAAACAGCGTAGATTTTTTCATAGGAATTATTTTTTTTGGTAAAAGATTACCTCACACAATTTAATAAAAATAAATGCATAGAGCCTATTCTAAGTTTGATCTTTTTATGAAAGGCTTGGATTAAATTGTAGGAATAAATAAGAAATACATGACAACAGAGTCCGATCATGAAAATAAAATTCTAAAAGCCGTAAAGCTATTTGAAAGTGGCTCACTTACCATGAGTCAAGCTGCAAGAAGTGCCGGTTACACTATGTCAGAATTTATGGATTTACTGAAAAATTACAATGTGTCTGTTATCAATCATCCTGCCTCTGATATAGAATCAGATGTAAAAAATGCAAGAGAAAGTATAGATCCAATATAATTATCTTATAAATAAGTTGCTAACTCGATTGCATAGAGAGGAATATTAATCATCCAGTCTTGCTCTCGATAATTTGACATTGAAAATCGGTAACAAAAATTTGGATGAAACTTTTCGTAATATATTTTTAAACTTTTAGACTTCAAATTCTCCGCGGCTTTAACTTCTATTGGAATCACTTCACCTTCTTTTTGTATTATAAAATCTACTTCGGCTTGAGATCCTTCGGTTGTCCAATAATTAGGCTGAACTCCTTTTGACTTTAACTGTTGAAGTACAAATTGTTCCGTAAGTGAGCCTTTAAACTCTTTAAATAAATCATCTTCTCCTAAAATAACAGTTGGTGCAATTTCAGCCATGGCACAAAGTAGACCAACATCGTGAACATATAATTTAAAATCATTACTATCCTCGTAAGATTTAAGCGGAACACCTGGTTTATTTATTCTAATAATTTTATAAACAAGTCCCGCATCTGACAACCATGACAATGCGGATTCATAATCTTTGGATCTTGCGCCTTTTTTTAAACTACTATAAGTAAATTTTTTATTTTCTTTTCCCAATTGAGAAATAATAGACTGCCATATAAGCCTGAGTTTAGGAACAAGTTGATATGGCGCATGCTTTGAAAAGTCTTGTTCATAGGAATACAATATGCTTACTTGTATTGCTCTTGCTTTTAAAAAATCTTTATCTGCTCTAAAGCTATTAACTGCTTCTGGCATACCGCCAATGAAATAATATTGTTTTAACAGATCGACATACTTATCTTTAAAAACTTCAATCATTCCTTTTTCTTTTCGATTGATTATTCCTAATAAGTCTTCTTGACCCATTGCAAGCAAAAACTCATTAAAACTTAAAGGGAATAGTTCCATAAAATCAACTTTCCCAACAGGGAACGATTGATTCATATGCAAAGACACACCTAGCAATGAACCTGCAGCAATTATATCATATTGTTTGTTAGATTCTTGAAAATATTTTAATGACGTAAGTGCCGATGGACAAGCTTGAATTTCATCAAAAATTATTAATGTATTATTGGGTTCGATTTGTATTCCAGACTCAATATTTAATGCACTAATAATAGAGGTAGTGTCAAATCCTTTTTCAAAAATTAAATGTAGATTTTTTACACTTTCGAAATTGAAATAAGCAACATGGGTATAATTCCTTTTGCCAAATTCCTTCATTAACCAGGTCTTGCCTACTTGCCTAGCCCCTTTAAGGATGAGTGGCATTTTATTTTGCTTCTCCTTCCATTCCAATAATTTGTAATAGGCTAATCTTTCCATTTTTCTTGTTATGGAATCAAAATTAGGGGTTTTCCTCCAATTTAATGTATAAATATTACACTTTTTAGTACTAATTAATGTAATATTTATACATTTTAATGGACTAATTAGAAAATATACTCATATTTTAATTCCCAATCGGAATATTCACTTTAAAACTAAAGTTGCGTCCCATATTAAATACACCCATACGGCCGGTAGCTTCATTCACTGGACCATACTTTAAACGATTCAAATGATGTTGGTACGCCACATCGGTGATGTTTTGTCCTACCAAGGAAACACTAAACAATGTTTTATTGCGATGTTGAATCTGTGTGCTATAACCAACATTCAATAAAGTATAAGCAGGTGTTTGCGTTTCTGTATTGTATCCAGTAAATGGATTGTTTTGTGCAAACACATTATCTAACTGCAAATTGATAAAACTATTTTTGATCGCTTTAGATTTTTTGAACAATTCAATTCTAATTTCAGACAACCATCTTGCACTTGGAATCCCAGGTAAATTTTTAGAATCATCCAATGCTTCTTTAAATTGTCCACGAATCAAACTCACACTATTTTCTATATGCAACCAATCCAATGGGTGTGGATGAAAATCGATATTAAATTCTGCACCATATAAATGTGCATCTTTTTGTCTAAATGCAAAAGCATATAGTTCTTCTCCCGCAGCATCATGCGCATAGTCCATGATAATTGAATCACCTCCACCCACTGCAGTTAACTTTTGATAAAAAATATAATCCTTTACTGTATTGTAAAAAACATTTCCCGCAATGCTCATATGCTCATTGCTCCATTCAACAGCAGCATCAAATTGTAAACTCTTTTCAGACTTTAATAATTCATTGCCATACTCAAATCGATTGGTGCCTTCGTGTGCGCCATAAGATGCTAACTCTGCCATATTCGGTGCGCGGAATCCGCGTGCGATATTAAACTTTAAAGTTACTTGCTCACTTAGGTCATGCGCCACACCAATCGCTCCAGAAATATTATTAAACTGTTTGTTAGATGCCTTTGGATCATACAATGCAATACAAGCCATCCCCGGAGGACATACAAATTGTGCAGGGTTGATATAGTTCATGAACTTTTGGTCATAACGAAATCCTCCACTCCAACTAGTTTTATCTGTGCGCTTTTGTGTGTAGTAAAATGCACCAATGTCAAAACTGGTATAGTCTGGCACCAATGCTTCCTCACCTCTATTGGTATTGGTTTGTCGCATTCCATTCACACCAAATGTATTCTTCCAATTATTTTTTTCTGCTTGCAAATATTGTACCGAATAGTTGAATGTTTTTAAATCAAAAAACAATTCTTTTTCATCTAGGTCTAATACATTGCCAAATTCCATCCTTTGATTTCTTTGTAATCCAAATGTAGCTTTCAAACGATCATTACCAATTTTTACATTGTTATCCAATGTGTATTTAGTGTGTCCAATTTTTTGCATTGGGGCACGCGGTGTAAAACTTTTTTCCTCTGCAGCATCTACAACCACTTCGGCTGCGATACCACCTACATCCTTCATCATCACAAAACGACCATCTGCATCACGATCCCCTTCTACCACGCCTAGGTTTTGTGAAAAATTACTGAAAGACAATTGTGAATAGCCCCAGTTTTTTTCAATACCAATATATCCACCGCCATTGCGTTCTAAAAATCTTGAATTAAAAACATTCCCGTCGTATTTGTTTTTATAGTCGCCTGCATTCTTTGCACTATAATTGATCCCCCAAATAAATCCTTTTTTGTTTCCTGCAAGATCAAAGTGATTACCCATCATTCGATTATTGGTTTGGTAATTGGAAAATACATTTCCTTTTATTACGCCTTCGCTTACTGGTACATTCGAAATAATATTGATTACACCAGCCAATGCATCCGAACCATAAATCAGGGATGCAGGTACTTTCAACACTTCAGTTCTGCTCACATTGTATTCATCAATTTCAATACCATGTTCATCGCCCCATTGTTGTCCCTCCTGTCTTATACCGTCGTTCATCACCACCACGCGGTTGTATCCAAGACCACGAATAATAGGTTTTGAAATCGCTGGTCCTGTTGATATTTGTGACACGCCCGGTACTTTAGATAAGGCATCTATTAAATTACTAGATACCCCACGGAATAATTCATCTTTTTTAATAATGGTCACTGGCGTGGGCGTGCGTCTTGTAGAAGTCGCTCTTAAAAAACTAGTGACAATCACATTGCCGCCTTCTAATACCGAACTATTTAAATAAAAATCCTGCGTTACATTTTTTTGTAGTTGGATGTTCTCTACATCTGTCGCATAGCCCATATAACTAATCTCCAACACGTGGGAGCCTTGTTCTATATTGATGGTGAAGACGCCCTCTTTATTAGAGATAGTCCCTTTTTTAATTTCTGGAAGATACACACTTGCACCGGCTAATATTTTACCAGTTGCTTTATCAAATACTTTTCCTGTTAAGGTAAATTGTTGCGCTATCAAAGCGTTCGTGAAACCGAATCCCATACCCATTAAGAGCAG